>PUMG01000364.1 GCA_003551265.1 Halovenus sp. | reverse complement strand
TTGGTGTTGAGCGTGCGGCCGTTCGACGAGAGCGCAAGCCGATTTGCATCGGGTCCGAAACTGACGCCACCAGCGACGTTTCCTGGCAGTTCCGGCATCGGGAGCTCTGTGAGTTCGGTCTCGCCGGTGAGTTCCCCAAGCGTGAGTTCTGTGTAGCCATCCACGTTTCGCGAGTAGACCAGCAACCCACTCTCCTCGTCGAGTGCAACACCGTCGATGTTCCAGTCACCACCCTCTCTGAGAGTCTCCAGCTCGCCCGAGTCAGCGTCCATCCGCGCGAGATACGTCGTGTCCGCACCGCGGTCAGTCACGAGGTACAGCGACTCACCGTCTGGACCCCACTGCGGACTCCGATAGCGAACACCGTCGTCGTCCGGGTTCAGGTGACGTCGCTCACCCGAGTCGAGGTCGAAGACGTAGATGTCCTGGTCGAACGCCGAGTGAGACTCGGCGATAATCAGTGCGTCGTCGTCGGGACTCCAGCCACCGACGGTGAACCACCCGTCGCCCTCGAAGAGCAGTTCTGCCTCGTCACCGGTCTCGTCTCGACCCTGGACGTAGATGTCGAACACTGACTCGTCGCGGCGGTTCGACGCGAACGCGAAGCGCTCCCCGTCAGTGCTCCAGCCACCCCAGGTGTGTTTCGCGTCGGGATGCTGGGTCAACGGTGTGATTGTTCCATCACCGTCGAGTCTGAAAAACTGCTGGCGCTCGTTGCCTCCCTCGTCCATGCCGAAAATCAACTCCTCGCGGACTGGAGAGTAACTGGCGAAGGACACCGGCTCGTCGTAGAACGTCCGCTGGCGTGGCCACCCCTCCGGTTCGTCGAGGGTCCACACCTGTGGAACTCCGGTCGTATCGAGCAAGAAAGCGAGCGTTCCATCCGGCCCGAGTGACGCGCCGTAGGCCTGTCGAATCGTGAGATAGCGTTCGAGTTCGTGCACGATGTAGCGCAGGAGTGCCAGCCTCAAAGGAGTACCGGACGGCGGAACCAGCTGTGTATTGACGGACCGAACGTATTCGACTCTGCTGATTTGTGCCGTCGATGCGTACAGTGTGGTATGAGCAGCCACAGACAGACAGCCTCGACGCTGGAACAGCTCCAACCGACGACAGTCGAGGTCAGGTGTACGGGACACATACACGCAATCGTGGGAAAGACGGGCTTCGACTACGACTTCGATGGCCGAACCTTACGGGAGTTCCTCGAGTCGTTCTTCGAACGTTACGACGTACAGGACAAACTTATCGCGGAGACCGAAGCAGACGCGACCACACGTGGATGGGTCGGTACCATCGACGACCTGCCCGGCCAGAACTACGCCAAAAATCCCGAGGGCGAGCAGACCCGTCGGTACGCCAGAGTCTCCATCAACGGCACGTTCAACGAACACCTCGCTGGTCTCGACACCGTCCTCGAAGACGGCGACCGAGTTTCGCTGATGTATCCCTTCATCTACTGCTGTTAATCTCACCCGCCTGCGACAGGGGGGAACACGCTGAGTGTATCACCATCTTCCAGTTCCGTCTCCAGTTCGTCCAGATAGCTGATGTCCCGTCCGTTCTTCAGGATGGTGAGAAACCCACGGAGTGACCCGTCGGCCTCGAACAGTTCCACATCGGAGTACTCCGATTCAATCTCGCGGAGCACCGCTCCCGCAGTGACTGCCTCATCCTCGAACTCCTTCCGGAGCGTCTTCTGACCGACTGCCTGGCGAAACGTGGCGAAAAACCGCAACTCGAGTTCCATACCGTAACGTGTGTCCGGAGTACTATAAGTCCGTCAGGCTGGCGGACGAAAATTCCCTCGGCCGGTATACTCACCGGTCTATGTCGGTCTGGGAGCGGTCCGGACGCTCTGGGCCGTCGAAAGCACTATCGAGTTTCGCCACGAGAGACACACCAGGATGTCGAGAGCTGACAGAGCCCACGAGTGGGAGATTCACGTCGAAGGCACCAACCCGGTGGTCGTAACGGAGGACCACCTCGAGGAGTACCCGGTGGTTCGGGATGCGCGCGGGTTCGAGTGTGCATCCGGCGAGTGGATCGAACACGAGTGGGTCGGTATTTCGGTGTTCGAACTGCTCGAAGCCGCAGACGTCCCCGAGGATACGACACACATTCTACTCGAATCCGTCGACGGCTATCGCTCGTGTGTTCCCCTGGGTGACCTCAAAGACGCCATCGTGGCTGTTGAGGGTGACGACGGCGGAACGCCGCGACTCATCTCCCCGCAGACTGTTGGTCCGCGAAACATCAAACACCTCGAACACATCCGGCCCCAGTCACTCAGACCCGAAGAGGATAGAGAACAGTACGAGACGTTACCGATCGACAACAAGTGAACGAGATTCCACACCAGTATATAAATATATTGCCCGTTCTCATCTCTGAAGACGATTTCTTGATAATGAAGAATTTTTATACTGAGTTAAGTGGTCATACGTCCAACCATCAGGTGTAAGGTGACAACGATGGCAACTCGAAACAGAAATCAGCTTGAAAGTCGGTTCGGTGGTGTAACGCTTCAGGGACAGCCACACTCGCTCAGTGTGGTCTTCGTCGTGTTGCTGCGATTCGTGATGGGAGGCATGATGCTGTTTGCAGGTCTCGGCAAGTACGCAGCAGTTCCAGGCGGGGATGCGTTCGACGCAGCCGGATATCTGGCGAACATCGACTCCGCGAGTCCGGTGAGTGGGTTCTACGGATGGATGGCGTCGAGTGCGGCACTCGTCGATGTTATCAACGTCGTCATTCCGCTCACGCAGGTGCTCATCGGTGTGGCACTGATATTCGGCGGTCTCCTCCGTCTGGCGGCGTTCGGTGGCGCGCTGCAGATGTTCGCCTTCTACCTCGGTGGCATCGAGGGAGAG
>PUMG01000035.1 GCA_003551265.1 Halovenus sp. | reverse complement strand
TAAAGATGGGAAAGGCGAGAAAACGCCGCGTCCCGAACAGCGAGGTGTGCATTCGAAACTCCTCGACGAGCATCCGTCGGAACAACCCAACGCTGAGAGCCCAGAACGACGGGTGCCGAGTGCTCACGGTCCACCGACCTCCGCCTGGTGTGCCCCGACTTCGGTCGCGAAGGTTTCGAGCAATCCCTCCTCTTCGAGGGCCCGGGGGTCGCGTTCGGCAACCAGCGTCCCGTTCGCGATGATGCCGACACGTGTACAGAGGGTTTCGGCGACCTCCATGAAGTGTGTCGAGAGAAACAGCGTGTTGCCGGAGCGACAGTACGCGGCGAGCAGTCGTTTCACCTCGGCTTGCATCAGCGGGTCGAGGTTGACGAGGGGTTCGTCGATGAACACCAGTTCGGGTTCGTGAATGAACACCTGTGCGAGCATCACCCGCTGTCGTTCACCCTCCGAGAGGTCCGTCGAGAGGGTATCGAGAATACCCCGAAACTCGAGTTTCTCCGCCCACTCGTCGATGCGACCCTCGATGTCGTCGAGGTTGCGAACGTCGCCGACGAAGTGCAGATACTCACGTGGGGTCAGAAAGCTCGGAGGGTCCTCACGCTCGGGGAGGATGCCGACTGCTCGTCGGAGTTCGAGTGGCTGTTCGACCGGGTCGAATCCGAGCACAGCGGCGCTTCCAGCGGTCGGGACACGCTGTCCGGTCAGGAGTTCGATCGTGGTCGTCTTTCCCGACCCGTTCGGACCCAGCAGGCCGTAGAGTTCGCCCCGGTCGACCGTCAGGTCGAGTCCATCGAGGGCGAGCACGTCGCCGTACCGCTTCGTCAGGTTCGTCGTCTCGACTGCTGGCATTGTCCGCAACGAGGATGCGTTCGTACATTATACTGACGGGCGCAGAGACGGAGATGTTCGCCGCCGATATCAGAACTTCTCCAGCAACGAGTCGTAGAACGCCCCCTCCCCACCAGCATCCTCTCCGGCCAGCTTTTCGACGATGAGTTCGGGCGTCGACCGGGCGAGTGTGCCTTTTACGGGCGAGCGCTCGACAAGCAACTCGCCGTTTTCGATGCCAGCGGCTTCGATGCCGTCGACGGCAATCTCTGTCTCGGCAGCTTCACGAATCTCGCTGGCGAGGTGTGAGACGAATACGGCAGTCGCTCCCCGGTCGGCGAGGGCTTCCAGAATGCCAGCCATGATGTTGGCACTCGCGCCCGGTTCGGTGATGCTTTCGAGTTCGTCCACCAGCACGAGCACCGGGCGCTCTTCACTGACGCTCATCGTCAGCGAGGCGAACTCCCGGAGCGTCGACTCGAACGCACCCGCATCCAGCGTCCCCTGTGTCTTTGCGTGGTAGTGCAACTCGGAAATCCGCTCGATTCGAGCGTTCTCTGCGGGCACCGGCAGTCCCATATGTGCAAGGACGACGACGAGCGCCACGAGGTCGAGCATCGATGTCTTGCCGCCGCTGTTGACACCTGAGAGGAGGGTCACGCCGTCGACCTCGTAGTCGACAGGTTCGACGTCATCGAAGGGAACGTCGAGCAGTGGTGACCGTCCGCCCTCGATGGAGAAGCCGTCGCCTGCGAAGGTGGGCATGGTGCAGTCGAAATCACGGGTGAATCGGGCGATTGCGAGTTCGACGTCGAGTTCGAGCGCGCGGTCGACCAGTCGCTCGCAGTCGGGTCGCAATCCGGCGAGCGCGCTGGCAAGCTCGCGTTTCTGTCGGGTCGCTCTACGGTCACGGCCTGCCTGTAACTCGGTCCGCAGACGGTTGACGACGCTTTCGTTGTGCTCGACTGGATAGCTCGGGTCGTCGTCGAACACCCGACGGGCGATGGTTTCGGTATCTCGCAGGTCGAGCATCTCGACGAGCGTCTCGCGCGCTGCCGTCACGGCCGCGTCATACTCGTCGGCGAGTTCGCGTCCCAGAAGGGAGTCGACGCCAGCGCCACGTTCGACCAGCGAGAGCAGGTCCGCGCCCTCGATGGTGACGTCACGCTCTTCGATGGCTTCGCGGAGGTGTGCGTTTGCGGTTCGTTCGGCCTCGTTCACCACCGTGTCGAGGTCGTCGACAGCGTTGGTGAGTCGGTCGAGTTCTTCGTCACCTCGAATCTGCCCATCACCGTCGAGTCTGTTGAGGGCTTCTTCGAGGTGGGTGAGGTCACAGGGTGGCTCGATATTGGCGACACGGTGGACGCGGCTGGCCGCCTGCAGGCGCTCGCGGTTGTGAGCGAAGAACGCGAGGGTTCGTTCCGGGACGACGCTCGATGGATGTTCGAGCGCGTCGGGTTCGACACGGACGTCACCTTCGACGTCAGTACCGGCGAACGCCTCGTCGAGGACGATGACCGTGGCGTATCCACGGGCGAGTTCCGAGAGTTTTCGGGCGTCGTCGACGAGTTCGACGCTCACCTCGGGGACAGTCTCTCGGGCGGCAGCGTACGTTTCGGCGTCGTGTGTGGCGAGACAGCGGTCGCGGATGCGAACGTTCGAGGGAGACGCGAGCGGTGCAACTGCCGTGAGGGCATCGAGAACGTCGTCGGTCGGTTCACGCGACATCGCCTCGCGTGCAAACTGTTGTACGTCTTCGATTCGGGACGGCGAAGCACTCGGGTACAGCGTTTCGAGGCGGTGATGTGCGTAGTCGGTGACCGTCCGCTCCTGTACGAGCGAGAGGGCCTCACGGTACACTTCGCGTGCACGTCGTGTGGCAGTGAAGCCACCGGGGTCGTCGTGGTTCGCCCGGATTGCGGCGCGGGCAATGCGCGCGGCACGGCCGGGGGTGATGTTCGGAGCGCGTGCGAGTGCAGCGACGTCACCGGTTTCGAGTGCGTCCTCGGGGTCTTCAAGTTCCGCCAGCGCGTCGGCAGTTTTCTCGCCGATGCCGGGGATCGACG
>PUMG01000244.1 GCA_003551265.1 Halovenus sp. | reverse complement strand
TGCTGGACGCCGGTGCCGATGCCGTCATCGTGGGCGATATCTTCCACGACATCGCTGCCGAGGAAGCGGCGCTCTTCGAGCAAGCGCGCAAGCACTTCGACGCCGGTGTCGACAGAGACGCCATCGACGAGTGGATTTCAGAGACCGTCGATGTCGAAGAGACGAGCGCAGCGCGATACCTCTCGACGATTCCAACCGTGCCCGACCCCGACGCGCGCGCCGCCAGATATCTCGCGACTGGCGTCGAGATGGCGCTGGCACTCGACGCGCTCGCGGCCGAACTCGACGACCCGACTGCCACCGATATACAGCAGACGCTGCGAAACGGCACTGTCCCCGGAGAAGCGGCGTTCGCAGACGTGCTCGCAGACGATGCAGATGCGAGCGCGCTTGCCCGCTCGCTCTCGCGGAACCTGCTGGCTGAACGCTTCGAGTACGAGACGGAAGATGAGTTCTCGCCACACCATCTCGGTGTCACACTCTGAACGGACTCATCTCAGCCTCCCATTTCACCGCTGGTCGTCGATGAGCGCCTTCGCCGTGTGTTCACCGCTGATGAGACACATTGGGACGCCGACGCCGGGGGTGGTGAACGAGCCAGTGTAGTACAGCCCTTCGACGGCCGAAGAGCGATTCGACGGGCGCAACAGCGCAGTCTGTCGCAGGGTGTGGGCCAGACCGAGCGCCGTTCCGCGGCTGGCGTTGTACCGTTCGACGAAATCCTGTACACAGAAGCGCTCTTCGAGGACGATACGGTCTTTCAGTTCGACGCCCGTGTGTTCGGCGATGTCGTCGAGAATCTCGTCCCGGTAGCTCTGGCGGAGTGCCTCCGTATCTGGGAGTCCAGGCGCGAGCGGAACGAGTACGAACAGGTTGCTGTGTCCCTCGGGAGCGACCGAGTCATCCGTCACCGACGGCGCACAGATGTAGTAGGCAGGTTCGTCGGGCCACGACGGCAGGTCGAATATCTGCTCGAAGTGACCGTCCCAGTCGCGCGGAAGCACCAGCGTGTGGTGTTCGAGCGGGTCGATGTCACCCTCGACGCCGAGATACAGCAAGAACGCAGACGGGGCGTACGTCCGCGAGTCCCAGTAGTCGTCGTCGTACTGGCGTTCGTGCTCGGGCAACAGTTCGCGCTCGACGTGGCCGTAGTCCGCGTTCGCGACGACTCGGTCGGGCCGATACTCGCCAGTGGCGGTGTCGACGATGAACCCGTCGCGGCCACGGGTGATTCCTTCGACCTCGCAATCTGTGACGTACTCAACGCCGAGTTCCTCGCCGAGTTCGACCAGTCCGTCGACGACAGCACCCATCCCGCCGTCGGGGTAGTAGACGCCGAGGTTGAAGTCGACGTGACTCATGATGTTGTACAGCGCGGGCGTGTTCTTCGGTGACCCACCGAGAAACACCAGCGTGTACTGCAGAATCTGCTTGAGTTTCGGGTGTTCGACGTACTTCTCGACGTGGCCCTCCATCGACCCGACCAACTGGAGTCCGATGGGTGCGGCCGCCATGACGTCGGGGTCGACCCAGTCACGAAGTCGTGAACGGTCGACGTAGACGAACTTCTCCATCGCCGTTTCGTAGTGGTGGCGACTCGTTTCGAGGTACTCCTCGAACGCCTCGCCAGCGCCGGGTTCGTAGGACTCGAATAGCTCCTGCATGTACTCCGTGTCGCCACGGGCATCGCAGGTGTCGCCGTCTTTGAAGAAGATGCGGTAGTGCGGGTCGAGCCGTTCGAGGTCGTAGTACTCCTCGGGCCTGCGGTCGAAGTGGTCGAAAAACCGCTCGAAGACATCGGGCATCAGATACCACGACGGACCCATGTCGAAGCGAAAGCCGTCGCGTTCGAGCACCGACGCCCGCCCGCCGAGTTCGGCGTTCTTCTCTACGACGCGAACGTCTGCCCCTGCATCAGCGAGGTAACAGGCCGCAGAAAGCCCGCCGAACCCCCCGCCGACGACAGCGACATCTGTGTCTGCAAGCTGTGTCATTGTGCTGTCTTACGCCGGTGCAAACATAAATTGGAGGACTAACCAGGCAAACGTATGCGATACTGACTCTCACTCTCGTGCTTTCAGGTTGTGGACCACATCGAGATGGTCGATAATCTCCGCAGTCGGTGCAATAGCGTCGGCGATAGCGTCGGAGGGTTTGTACGCCATCGGTGCTTCATCGAGCACCGCCTCGACCACTGACTCGGAGTACACGCCCGCCATCGCGTCCTCGAACACCTCGACCGAGAGGGTGTCGTGGGCCTCGCGCCGCCCCATAATCCGTCCTGCGCCGTGCGGGGCTGTCTGGTTCCACGTCGGGTTGCCCTTCCCGCGGGCGAGAATCGAGCCTTCGGCCATGTTCAGCGGGATGATGAGGCGCTGGCCCTCGCGGGCGGGTGTGGCTCCCTTGCGAATCGTGAGGTCGTGGAAGTCGATGTAGTTGTGGACCGATTCGAACCGGTCGAGTGGGTCGATTCCGAGGGCGTCACAGATTGCATCGCTCATCAACTCGCGGTTCCAGCGGGCGTACTGCTGGGCAAACAGCATATCCACGTAGTAGCCGTGTGCCTCTCTCCCTTCGAGCCAGTCGAGGTCTTCGTTTCGCTCCGCTGTGGCCGCCTGTGGTCGGGAGAGCTGTGTGAACACCTCGTTGATGTCGTCGCCGTCGAACTCATCGCGCACCCGTTCTTTGCGGACGTGTGATTCGCCCATCCCGCCGGTCACCCATTCGTACAGTTCGCCGTCACTGACCGCGTCGGGATCGAATTTGAGGTACGCCGTGAGGTCGTCGGGGAGTGCGTCGCGGATGGCGCTGGCGTCGCGGTACTTCGTGGCGCGATGTTGCCAGTACTCGGCGACTGACTTGCCGAGATAGCGCGACCCGCTGTGGACGACCAGCCAGTACTCGCCG
>PUMG01000290.1 GCA_003551265.1 Halovenus sp. | reverse complement strand
GGACTGGCTGTTGCTGTCGTGGCTATCAGTACGGGCGCAATTCTTGTCCGCTTCAGCAACGCCCCCGCGTCCGTTGCCGCGTTCTATCGTGTGCTGTTCACGACGCTTCCGCTCCTCCCGGTTGCCCTCTGGAAGTACCGCCAGGAGTTTCGCGCGATTGGACGGCGTGACCTTGGGTTTGCAACCCTCGCTGGCGTCGCGCTGGCGCTTCACTTCGCATCGTGGTTCGAGAGTCTGGAGTGGACCAGCGTTGCCGCGAGCGTCACGCTCGTGCAGTCACAGCCGCTGTTCGTCGCTGTCGGGGCGTGGTTGTTGCTTCGAGAGCGAATCACCCGCCGAACGACGCTCGGCATTCTCGTCGCCGTCTGTGGTATGGCCGCGATGTCCCTCGGTGACCTGCTCTCTGGTGTGCTCGTCGGACCGAACCCGATGTTCGGAAACGCACTCGCTACCTTCGGTGCAGTCATGGCGGCCGGATACGTCCTCGCAGGGCGCTCACTCCGCCAGCGTGTCTCACTCATTCCCTACGTCGTCGTGGTGTACACCGTCTGCACCGTCTGTCTGCTGGGTATCGTCCTGGCTCAGGACGGCCCACTGACGGGCTACCCTGCCCGCGAGTGGCTCATCTTCGTCGCCCTCGCAGTCGGTCCCGGTCTGTTCGGACACACCGTCATCAACTGGGCGCTTGCACACCTCGAATCCAGCGTCGTCTCCGTCTCCCTGCTCGGCGAACCCCTCGGCGCAACCCTGCTCGCGTTCGTCCTGCTCGCCGAAGTACCCACGGCGTACACACTCGCTGGCGGTGTCGTCGTACTCACTGGCATCGCGGTGACCGTCATCGAACGAGAGCGCTGGAACACCATCGAAGAAGAGAGTGACCGAACAGCCTCAGACTGACGGACGGAAATCAGTGGGATGTTCGCCCGCCAGTATCAGTTCACAGCTGGCTCCGAATCATCGCCAGCCCTGTCTGGAGATACGAGGGACGTGTCACCCGGTCGTGGTCCTCGCGAGTCAGCATGAAATCGAAGGTGTCAAGATTTTCTTTCATGTGCCCGCGCGAGGTTGACATCGGAATCGTCATTACGTTGTTGTGCTGTGTCACCCATCGAAGCGCGACCTGCGGACCGGTCTTGCCGTAACGTTCACCAACTTCCCACAGCAGGTCGTCGTCGATTGCACCGCCGTTCGCCAGCGGACTGTACGCCGTCAGCACAACATCGTGTTCCTGACAGTAAGCAAGTAGCTCGCGCTGTGGCCACCAGGGGTGAAAGAGCACCTGGTTCGTGAAGATGGGCGCGTCGGAGTACTCCCGGGCACGGTCCAGACGGTCCACTCCGAAGTTGCTGACGCCGATGTGTCTGGTGAGACCCACGTCTCGCGCCTCGTTCAATCCAGCCATCACCGTTTCGAGGTCCGCCAGCGGGTTCGGCCAGTGGATGAGCAACAGGTCGACCCGGTCGACACCGAGTCGCTCAACGCTCGCTCTCGTCGAGTCAACTATCTCTGTCACGGTCCGGTACGTGGGTTTGACCTTCGTCGTCAGAAACACCTCCTCACGTTCGACATCGGCGTCTTCGATTGCGGTACCAACCTGCTGTTCGTTCTCGTAGTACTGTGCCGTGTCGACGTGTCGGTAGCCAAGTTCGAGCGCCGTCGAGACCGACTCGTACGCTGTTTGTGGCTCCATCTCCCACGTCCCGAGACCAATTTTCGGAACCTCCTCTCCACAGCGAGTGACGTACTCCATCGAGCGCAGATAGGGTGGCGCAGGAAATATGTCTGACGACCGAGAATCCCGACAGACGATGTCTAGACGTAGATGTGAGATGCGATATTCTCGCGGATTATCGTATCACAGTAGACACACCGGATGCCTCCGTCGAGCACCTCGAACTCGGTTTCGACCGGTTCGCTCTCGCTGGTGATGCAGTTGTGATTCGGACATTCGAGGACGCCGGTAACCCGCTCGGGACGGTCGACCCGGTGTTTCTGGCGTACCTCGAACTCCCGGATGATGTTTATGCTTGCATCGGGAGCGATGAGCGAGAGAACGTCGAGTTCTGACTGACTGAGTTCACGACCTTCGACCTTGACGACGTCCTTGCGACCGAGTCGGTCGGATGGGACGTTCATTCCTATCGAGACGACATCGCCTTCAGTTCCGTCGATACCGAGGATAGCGAGAACGTTGAGCGCCTGTCCGCCGGGAATGTGGTCGATGACGGTCCCACGCTGAATCTTACTGACACGGAGTTCCTGGTCTGTCATTGTCCACCTCCGAGAAGAATGTCGAGCAGCGCCATGCGAACCGAGACACCGTTGTGCGCCTGTTCGAAGTAGTTCGCGTAGTCGGTCCCATCGACGTCGTAGGCGATCTCGTCGACGCGTGGCAACGGATGCATCACCGTCAGGTCGTCGCGCGCGCTGGCGAGCGTGTCGGCGTCTATCTGGTACTCTCCTGCGACCTTGCGGTACTCGCTCTCGTCGGGGAAGCGCTCCCGTTGAATCCGGGTCACATAGAGCACGTCGAGCGACGGCAGAATCGGGTCGAAATCAGTGTGTTCTTTGACAGTCGAACCCTCCTGATGCAGGTCGTATCGGACCTTCCGTGGGAGTTTGAGACTGTCCGGACTGATGAAGTGCTGGCTGACGTTGAAGTTCGTCAGCGCGTGTGCCAGCGAGTGGACCGTCCGGCCGTATTTGAGGTCACCCATGATACCGATAGTGACGTCTTCGAGACCGGCGCTCTCGCGGATGGTGTAGAGGTCGAGGAGCGTCTGTGTCGGGTGCTGTCCAGCGCCGTCCCCTGCGTTGACGAGTGGGACGTCGACGAACTCGCTGGCCATCTTGGCGGCCCCTTCGCTCGGGTGGCGAAGCACGAGTGCATCCGCGTATCCCTCGACGACACGCACCGTATCCGCGAGACTCTCGCCCTTTTTGACGCTCGAAGAGTCGACCGGTCCCATGTCGACAACGTCACCCCCCAGACGCTTGATTGCGGCCGAGAAACTCATCTTCGTCCGTGTACTCGGCTCGAAGAACAGCAGTCCGAGCAACGCCCCCTCGTGGCTGTTTGCGACCGAATCGGGGTCTGCCGCAATCTCTGCAGCACGGTCGAGAACCGTCTCGATGTCGCTCCGTGAGAGCTGTCTCGCACTCGTGATGTGGTCGTGATTCATCGCTCGAAAGACTGAGACGAAAGCTAATCATAGTGACGATTGCGAGCCATCCTGCTATCGCTCCTGCAACAGATATCAACCGCGTTCGTTCAGAGAGACCAGCAGTGTTCGTTTATACAGTCGAGCGCGTACTGTTCTACATGGAGTGGCAACCGGACTGGGGGCTTCGCAGCCGAATGTTTCTGACGATGCTGTTGCTCGGTGTCCTGTACGTGGTGTTTCTCGCGGTGCTCTGGGAGGCGTTCCAGAACCTGCTGCTCGTCGTCGTGCTGTTCGGTTCGTTCACGCTCGCGCAGTTCCTCTTCAGCGACCGTCTTACACTGTACAGCATGGGGGCACGGGAAGTCGACCCTGCAGAGTATCCACAGCTCCACCGGTCGGTCGACCGCCTCGCACAGCAAGCCGACCTCCCCAAACCGACCGTCGCCGTGGCGGATTCGGACGTTCCGAACGCGTTTGCGACCGGGCGGTCACAGCGGTCGGCCGCCGTGTGTGTCACAACTGGCCTGCTCTCGACGCTCACACAGGAGGAACTCGACGGCGTCATTGCCCACGAACTGGCTCACATCAAAAATCGGGACGTGATGGTGATGACAATCGCCTCGTTCCTCTCGACGATTGCGTTTCTCATCGTCCGCTGGGGCTGGCTATTCGGCGGTCGCCGACGCGAAGGCGGTGCCTCGATTGCCGTTGCAATTCTGGTCTCGTTGCTCGTGTGGGTCGTCTCGTTCGTGCTCATACGAACGCTCTCGCGCTATCGAGAGTACGCTGCCGACCGCGGCGGGGCGCTGATAACCGGGAATCCGTCAGCACTGGCGTCCGCACTGTTACGTATCGACGACAGCGTCAGTGAGGTTCCGACCGAAGACCTGCGCGAACAGGCCGAGATGAACGCGTTTTTCATCATCCCGATCCGCAAAGGTGCCATCGGCCGTCTGGCGCGAACTCATCCGTCGACCGAGCGACGAGTGGAAAAACTCCGGGAACTCGAGCGTGAACTCGCTTCCGGTGCGGGCCCGATGCGCTAGTCACGATAGTCCGAGGGTTCATACCGGAAGACGGGACAACCCAGCGGTATGCTCGCAGTTGCAGGTGGAAAAGGAGGCTGTGGAAAGACGACGACAGCACTCGGCCTGGCACGAGCGCTGGCCAGTCGTGGCTACGACCCGCTGGTCGTCGACGGCGACTGTGATATGCCCGATATACACCACTACACCGGGGTCGGTCGCGCTGGCGGTGTCGACGCCCTCGCGGACGGACAACCTGTTTCGGAAGTGACCGTCCGTTCCAGTGCGTTTCCAGGAGTCTCGTTCGTCACCGGTGGGAGACGAAAACGGCTTCGAACGGCGTTGTCCCGTCTGCACTCCAGGGACGGTCCAGTTCTCGTCGACTGTCCCGCAGGTATCAGCGCGGACACAGTCGTTCCACTCCGCTGTGCGGACCGTACCGTCGTCGTCTCGACGGACCAGCCACAGTGTCTGGAAGATACCGAACGAACCGTTGCCGTTGCCGACCGAGTTCGGGGTGCCGTCGCCGGTGTGATTCTCCGGAAAACTGCACCCAGTGCTCATCTCGAGGCGCAACATCGACGTTCTCGTCCCGACGAGCGACGGCAAGGTTCTCGTCCTGACGGGCGAGACCGACGTTTCCGTGGCTGTCCTGTGCTGGGTGAAGTTCCAACAGTCGAGAGTCCACTCGATAACCACCAGGTTCAGAGCGAACTCCACTCAGTTTCCAGGACGATGTTCCGCTCGACACCCCGTGAGCAGTGTTCGAACCGTGACTCCATTCACGTGTTCCAGCCATCTGTGTGAATCAAACATTATATTGGTAGAGTGACACTCAGCGGAAAACTTAACGCGGAGAGGCAACAACCGGGGTGTAGATGAGTGACCGGTTGCAGACGGGAATCGACGTCCTCGACCGAAAACTCGACGGGGGCCTTCCAGCGGGGAGCATCGTCGTGCTGTCGGCGAGTCCTGCGAGCCAGGCAGAGCTGTTTCTATACGAGTTGACGGCAACCCGAGGAACGCTCTGGCTCTCGCTCAACCGGTCTGCAGAGGCCGTAACAGACAGTATTCGGACGACGCCGACGACCACTGGCGAACCGACGGTTCGACACATCTCCGGCGAAGCACCGCTGGATAACGCTGGAAAGCTGGTGAGCGCGCTCCCCGAGACGTCGAACCTCATCGTGGACCCGCTCGACGTCCTCGAATCACAGGAGCCACCCTCCCGGTTCCGAAGCTTCATGAACAACCTCCAGAATCACATATTCAACACGAACAGCCTAGCGATCTTGCACTGTCTCGACGGCCACTCCGTCCCGCCGTTGCGCGATACGACAGAACACTTCGCCGACGTTATCTTCCACCTGAAAACCGACCCTCACGGGAGCGAGGTGGAAAATCGCCTCTCGATTCCCAAGTTCCGTGGTGGCCGAGCGCCAATCGACACTATCAAGCTCGAACTCACCGAGGACGTTTCAATCGACACCAGCCGGGATATCGCATGAAACGAGTCAGATTCCGCGACCCGGCAGGAAGCGTTCGAACCGGACAGTGGCTGGACGAGGAGGGAAACGTCGCTCCAGACGAAATTGCCGGTGAAGGGGGTGTGATTCGCTTCGCAGACCGGACGTACACTCCCGACGAGGTCGAGATACTGCCGCCGTGTGAGCCGAGCAAGATCGTCTGTATCGGTCGGAACTACGCCGCACACGCTGACGAGCGTGGTGAGTCTGTCCCCGACAGACCGCTTCTCTTCCTGAAAGCGCCGAACGCAGTTGCGAGTCACGAAAGTCACGTTCGCCTCCCCGCCGAGAAAGAGTGCATCGAGTACGAGGCTGAACTGGCCGTCATCATCGGTGAGCAGTGTCGCCACGTACCGGCCTCAGAGGCACTCGGCGTCATCGACGGATACACCTGCATGGTCGACCTCTCGAACCGTGACGACCAGGACCGAGAAACCAACTGGGTCCGGGGCAAAGCCTTCGACAACGCCGCCCCGCTCGGTCCGGTCTGTGCCGACCCGGAACACGTACCCGAGGACGCTAGCATCGAGCTGTTTCTCGATGGCGAACGAAAACAAGACTCCTCGCGGGAGTATCTCATCTTCTCGATACCCGAGTTGATCGCCGAAATCACGACCTACATGACACTCGAACCCGGTGACGTCATCGCAACCGGTACACCAGAAGGTGTCGGACCGCTCGCTGACGGCAACGAAGTGGTCGTCGAAATCGAGGGCATCGGCCGTCTCAGACACACCGTCTCGATTCCCTGAGAGACGGAGTATCGTACGTCATCAGAGATTTCTCGCCCCCATCGTGGCGAGAATCGCTGAACAGCTCAGAGACTCGCTCTCACTCGTAGTCGTAGAATCCAGAGCCGGTTTTTCTCCCGAGTTCACCGGCTTCGACCTTGCGCTTGAGGAGGTATGCGGGTTTGTATCGGTCTCCTAGCTCCTCGTACAGTGTGGTGCTCGCATCGAGACAGATGTCCAGCCCGATGTGGTCGGCGAGTTCGAGCGGTCCCATCGGCACGTTCGTCCCGAGTTTGAGTCCGTCGTCGATATCCTCTCTGGTGGCGACACCCTCGTCGTAGGCACGGATACCCTCGTTAATCCAGGGCATCAGGACACGGTTGACGACGAATCCCGGCTTGTCGTCGGACTCCCAGGTTGTCTTCCCCAGCGCCTCGGAGAACTCGTGTGCCAGGTCGACTGCTTCGGGTGTGGTCTGCTCGCCGACGACGATTTCGACGCCTTCCATTATCGGTACCGGGTTCATGAAATGGATGCCGGCGACGAGTTCTGGCCGAGAGGTTGCGCTCGCGATTGAGGTTATCGAGAGCGTGCTCGTGTTCGTGCCGAGTACGACGTCGTCGTCGGTAATCTCGTCCAGGTCCGCGAAGACGTCGGTTTTCACGTCCATGTTCTCGACGACGGCTTCGACGACGAGGTCAGCATCTGCCAGCGCGTCGAGTTCTGTCGTTCCAGTAATTCGCTCGCGTGCCTCCTCGGCTTCCTCGGAGGGGAGCCTGTCGCTCGAAACCAGGCGGTCGAGACTGGACTCAATGGTGTCCATTCCGGCGTCGACGTACGCAGTCTCGATGTCGCGCATGATGACGTCGTAGCCGCTCGTTGCTGCGACCTGTGCGATACCACTGCCCATGTTACCAGCACCGACCACGCCGACAGTGTCGACGTTCGATAGCGTGCGCATACCATAGTGTACGTCCGGTGTCGGCCTAAAGGTGCGGGATTCACTGCCAGGCCACAGGTTTACGCTTTTGCCAGTCGAAGTTCAACCGATGACAGCGACACGGTTTATCCACAGCGACGATGTACTGCATCTGGCGACCCCCGCAGAGTACGTCGATGCAGTTCGTACTGCCTACCGCGAGCGCGGTGAGGGTGCACCCGCGGAACCCCGGACGCTCCTCGCTGGCGACAACCCCCCGGGAGCGCTGACGACGTACGTCGCTATCCTGCCCGAAACCGGTGTCATGGGCGGATACACCTACGCGGCAGGCTTCGGAAAACGCGACGCGCACTTCGTGCTCCCGCTTTTCGACGCCGAGACCGGCGACCCGCTTGCACTGTTCGACGGGGCGAGCATGAACCCGTTCAAAACCGGCGCTGCAGGCGCGGTCGGGGTCGATGCACTCGCGCGCGAAGACGCATCCAGTCTCGGTCTCATCGGGAGCGGAACCCAGGCGCGCGGACAGCTCCTGGCGACAGCGACAGTTCGAGACCTCGAACACGTCTCCGTGTTCTCCCGGACGGAAGAGCACCGGCGTTCGTTCGCACAGGAGATGGACGAACAGCTCGACGCGACCGTCGAAGCAGTCGATTCGAGCGCTGACGCACTCGCGGATTCGGACATCGTCGTGACAGCGACGAGTTCTCCGAAGCCAGTGTTCGACGGCGAAGACCTCGAAGACGGCACCCACGTGACCGTGATGGGGCAGTACCACCCGAAAAAGCGTGAAATCGACGAGCAGACGGTCGCACGCTCGACGTACGTCGTCGACTTGCTCGGACGGCTCGAACAGGACGCCGGTGCCTACATGATGGCACGCGATACCGGAGCTATCGAGGAAGGACACGTGCACGCCGAGTTAGGTGATGTCGTCGCCGGAAACGCACCCGGGAGAACTCACGACGACGAGATAACCGTCTTCGACAGCGGTGGGACGGCAATAGAGACGATTGCGGCTGCGAAGCTGCTCTACGACCGTGCCGAGGAGCAAGACCTGGGTGAAAGTATCGATTTCGAACCGGCGAGTGAGGCGTTTATCTAGAGGAGGGTTTCGAGACCGAGCGCCTGTGTGAGCGTGAGACCGCTCCAGAGCGCGCCAGCGAGATACCCCGCAATCGCACCGCCGTTGAGCAGCGGCAAGCCCGCATGCGCACGACCTTTCAACACCATCCACAGCAACACGACCAGTCCGGCCAGCGTGCCGACCATTGCGGTGACCGCTGGCAGTGACGCCGAGGCGACGATGAAC
The DNA here is from genome assembly GCA_003551265.1 of Halovenus sp. Taxonomy (GTDB): domain Archaea; phylum Halobacteriota; class Halobacteria; order Halobacteriales; family Haloarculaceae; genus Halovenus. The sequence goes on along the minus strand of PUMG01000290.1, from coordinate 4,592 downwards.
GAGATCTCTGGCCCTTCGTCGACGAAAAACGCTGCACTCGCAATCAGGACAGTCGGGATGACGGCGTCGCCAAGACCGATGAACAGCGCCTCGCGGTCAGGCAATCGCTCGTGCAGTGCCGTCTCGATTTCGCCATCGACCTCCCCGAGTACGTCGGCGTCGATGCGACCCAGGTCCTCGTCGCTCAGGTCTGCGATGCCCTCCGGTCCGAGCGCTTCGAGGTCGTCGATGTCGAGTGAATCGTCAGATTCCTCTGAGCCATCTGTCTCGTTATCCTCACTCTGCTCCTCGCTGGTGTCTACAGTCTCGTCGTCGTCCTCACCGCCGATGTGTTCTGGCCCTCCCTCTTCGAGAAACGAGTACGACAGTGACAGCGGGACGACCAGCACCACCGGGACGCGCATGTTCATCGCACCGGAGGCGAGCGTGAGCATATGCTCGGTTCCGTAGACGCTGATGGCGTCGTAAATGGCGAGAACGACCAGCAACACGAGCGCCGGGAGGATACCGAAGTTGACGCCGAACAGTCCTGCAGCACCGATACCCATGATGATTCCGGCGGAATCGATGACGTACCACTCGGGATAAAAATACAGCGCTAGCGCGAGCACGAGCGCACCCGTCCAGGCGAGGACGTTTACCGGGAACCCACCAACCGTGACGCTGAGGATGTTCGGCACGAACACGTCAAAGACGATGAGCGAGATGTACGCGCCAGCGAAGATGATGACGAGTCGGAGAATCGACTCACCGCCGTATTTGAGGGCGACGAGCATCAACCCCGTGGCGATGAGAATCGCAACCAGATAGATGATGCTGATGGTGGGGTCGCCGGTGTCCTCGACCTCCTGAAACCCGCCCTCGTGAAACGGCTCGATGAGCGCCAGCGTCCCGAGCTGGACGAGAACGAAGATTCCGACGATACCGGCGCTGGCCAGTATCGTCCGCGACCGGTGATTCATACCCGGTAGTTGACCGTCTCGCGTTTCAGGATTTCGAAGCGATGTCAGGGAATCCTCTCGACGGCCGTTCTGAGTTCGTGCTCTGTTCGCCACTCGATCGCCCGATCACCTGTCAGGAGGTGTGTGGTGTGGGAGGCTGCCATGCCATTGTCGAAGTGTTCTCGTTCCGTCTCGGAGTCGGTGTAACGCCGCTTCAACACCCACGTCTTGGGACGATACGACGGTGCAAATAACAATCCCAGTTCCCACACATACCCACCATCGAAGTCCTCGATGACAGCCGAGATGTGTGTGGCGTGACCGCACAACAGATCGAAAACGCGGACCCACACATCCATCTCTTCTTTCGTGAGGTCGTAGTCCTCGAGTTGTGTCGCTACCGCTGCCGGGTCAGTGCGGGTGTCAAGGAGTTCGTACACGAGTTGTCGTCGACGCCCTGCAGCGGAGTCTTCGCCCGTCCCCACGACGAGATAGCGACGGTCGAACGGTTTGATTCGCTGGAACTGTTCGCCGTGGACGATATCCTTGATTTGCTGGTGTTGCTCCGGCGTGAGTCGAATATCTCCCAGCCATTTCGTTACTTCCTCGCCTGTTGGAATATCCGAGGGTGTCTCTGTGTCCGGTGGGTCTGGAGGATCGTCCATGAATCCATTGTTCGTCTCCTTCTCATATTAAGTGTGGGATTGTCGTCTAATTAGTTGTATAATTAAGCTCAGTCAGATGCAAGCATTAATACGTCGAGACGCCGAAGAGAGAGACATGCACCCCGAGCTCGGACGCCGAGCGCCCGGAGAGAGTGGGAACGAGTTCAGCGAGTGGTTGGCGCTCCAGAAAGCGACCGATAAAAAGCGGGCAGACATCATTGCAGACATCGTCGGCCATCCAAAGGGTACGCCATCCGTCGAAGAACTCGACTACATGAATCCCGACCTCAGCGACGATTCGATTCGGAGACACCTCAAGACATTGAGAGAGGTTGGCGTTGTCGAGGAGTACGAATTCCCAACGGGTGAGCGATTGCGAGCGTTTCCGCACAAGTTCTATGGGCTGACGACGGAGGCTCGTGAGTTATTCGACCGAAACAATCTGTTTCTGGAGACCCCGTGGCAGCGACAGTACGAAGCAGTCGAGAAGACACCACGCATTCGCCAGGTGCAGGAGATGCCCCGACCAGAACGAGTGTGAGCACTCCACCAGATTTGCGAGCTTCAGGCACTCCTGCTAGTCGTGCCTGAAACACCGCCAGAACGAGTTCTTGCGAGCTTCCGACACTCCCGTTAGTCGTGTCGGAAACACCGAAAATATCGTGTCACTCAATTTTCGAGCTTCAGGCACTCCTGTCAGTCGTGCCTGAAACACCTACTACCGGTGAACGTCATCGCCATCCCGTACTCGTTCGCAGTCTCGATGACGACATCGTCGTTCTGTGACCCACCAGGCTGGACGACTGCTTCGATGCCAGCCTCCCCCGCGTACTCGATGCCGTCCGGGAACGGGAAGAACGCATCCGACGCCATCACCGCCCCCTCGGCGTCGTTGCCCTCTGCGTGTTCGTCGGCTTTCATTGCTGCGAGTCGAACGGCGTCCACCCGCGAGACCTGTCCGATTCCAAGCCCCACTGTCTGGGTGCCGTCCGCGAAGACGATCGCGTTCGAGGTCGCGTGCTTGACGACCTGCCAGGCGAAACACATCGTCTCGACCTCCTCGTCGGTTGGCTCGCGTTCGGTGACTATCTCCAGGTCGTCTGGCTCGATACGCATCAGGTCCCGGTCCTGGACGAGTCGCCCCCCAACGAGTTGCTTTTCCATTCGTGGCTCCGTCCGGTCGTCGGGTCCGATGGCTGTCGGCGTTCCGCCGGAGACATCGAGTACGCGCATGTTCTCACGCTGGCCGAGAACGTCGACTGCACCGTCCTCGAACCCCGGGGCGACGACGACGTGCTTCACCGAATCCGCGATTCGCTCTGCAGTCTCCGGGTCACAGGGTCGGTTGAGTGCGACAACCCCGCCGAACGCGCTCATCGGGTCGGTCGAAAGTGCACGGTCGTAGGCGTCAGTCAGGCTCGATGCCGTGGCACAGCCTGCCGGGTTAGCGTGTTTGATTACCGCTGCAGCAGGTTCTTCGAACTCCACAATGAGGTCGAGCGCACCTGCCGCGTCGAGGTAGTTCACGTAGGACATCCCCTTCTCGCCGCTCACCTGCTCGGCGTGAACGACGCTTGGTTCCGTACTCGTCGTATCGCCGTAGAGTGCGGCCTCCTGATGTGGATTCTCCCCGTATCTGAGCACGTCGAAGCGGTCGTCCGAGTGACTCTTCCGAAGTGGAAACTCCTGTGCAACGTCTGTGTGTACGTTCACCGCGCTCGGCTGACCATCCTCACTCAACACATCGACGGAATCGGTTGCGAACCATCGAACGGCGCGGGGGTACGCGCGGAACTCACCCTCGTAGAGCACCCGGTCTTTGAGCGTCTCAGTGGTGTCGTCCTCGTACACGGGAACGGGTTCCTGTGTAACGATCGGCCCCGAATCCACCTTGTCCTCGATGACGGAGCCATCATCATCCGTCGCATCGGTGACGACGTGAACCGTACAACCAGTGACGGAGACGCCCGCGTCGAGGGCGTCACCCCAGGCGTCTGCGCCGGGAAAGGATGGCAACAGCGACGGATGAACGTTGAGCGTCGTGGGCATCGCATCGAGAAACGTGTCCGAGAGGATGCGCATGTAACCGTCGAGACAGACGAGGTCGAAGTCGTAGTCAGAGAGCGCCTCGACGATTCGTTCTTCGTGGGCGTGACGGGGCTCGTTCTCGCGTCGTTCAACGACCGCTGTTGGAATCTCTCGTTCTGTCGCCGCATCGAGAACCGGCGCGTTCGCGTCGTTCGTCAGCACGACTGCCAGTTCAGCTCCTCCGGGTTCGCGCGCCGCGATGTTCAACAGGTTCCGTCCCCGATTGCTTGCCACTCCAGCGAGTCTCATACGTGTTGACCCGTCCGGTATCCGCAAATGTGTTGCGGCTTTCGAGTCGAGAACATCCGTCAGGCGTTTCGCCCGTCAGTAGCTGTCGTCCGGCACCCCGCCCATCTCCTGACAGTCCATGTCCGGAGCTTCGATGGGGTCGACCTCTCCCCAGGAGTGGAGGTCAAAGCTGAACATCTCCGACTCCATACGCCGGAGATAGCCAGTCTCGGAGTCGATGTACAGCGTCACATCGTGGTCTTCGTGTGGGACATCCTCTGCAAGTATTTCGTACACGTCGACGCTGTCGCCGTCTATCGTGTCCGTCCTGTCCGGCTCCGGAGGGATGTTGGCGAACAGGTCATCCTCCTCGTCGATTTCAGCGTCGATGTCTGGAGTGTCCTGGTCGCCGCCGAAGTCACCTTTCATACACATCCCGTCGAACACCTGGTACGTCGTGCCGTCGACCAGGTACATCTCGACCTCGTCCATGTGCGGAGCTCCGGTCACTTTCGTGTGATAATCCCCTCCATGCTGAGTGAACGTTATTTCGATATCCTCGCCACTCATCTCGTCGTGCATCCTCCCCTCGTAGATGAACGAATCTTCGAAAGAGAGGTCTGCGGCACTCAGCCCCTCTTCTTCGTCATCTGAGTCGTCGCCAATGTCG
>PUMG01000330.1 GCA_003551265.1 Halovenus sp. | reverse complement strand
GAGGTTCGAGAGCACCTGGACGTGGCCCTGTGGCTGCATATACCCGCCCATCACGCCGAACGCGAGCCAGTCCTCGTCGTCGAGTCGAGCCAGACCGGGAACGAGCGTGTGGAACGGACGCTTGCCGGGTTCGAGCCGGTTCGGATGGTCGCGATTCAACGAGAACGACGCACCACGGTTCTGGAGTGCAATACCGGTGTCTCCCGCGACCAGTCCGCTCCCGAACCCGGCGAATCGGGAGTTGATGTAGGAGACGACGTTTCCCTCGTCATCGGCGACACACAGCAGAACAGTGTCGGCGTCCTCGCCGGCCCCACCCGGCGTCCCGACCTCGACGTCGGTCAGTGGCTCCTCGCCGATTTCACCAGCGCGCTCGCGAGCGTACGCCTTCGAGTGCAGCGGCGGGACATCCTCGTACTCTGGGTCAGTGACGTGGTAGTGACCGTCGTGGAACGCCAGTTTCATCGCCTCTGCGAAGGCGTGGACGCGTGCTGGCGACTCGTAGGGATGCTCGCCCGCCTCAATCTCTTCGGCGATGTTGAGCGCCTGCAGCGCCAGTTGTCCCTGGTTGTTCGGCCCGAGTTCGAACACCTCTGCGCCGCCATAGGTGGTCGACAGCGGCTCTGGCCACTCCACTTCGAACGCTGCGAGGTCGGAAACGGTGAGAAAGCCGCCGTGTGATTGTACCTCCGCTGCAATTGCTTCGGCAATCTCTCCCTCGTAGACGACGTCAGCGCCCTCGGCGGCAATCTTTTGCATCGACTCGCCGAGTCTCGGGAGTCTGGCGGTCTGGCCGACAGCAGGAGCGCTTCCCTCGAAGAGGTACGCTTCGCGTGCGTGGTCGTCAGTGAACAGGCGCTCGGCGTGTTGCCACTGCGCGGAGACGACCTCCGTGACGGGGTAGCCCTCGATTGCGTACGTGATAGCTGGTTCGAGCACCGCTGCGAGCGAGAGGCGACCCAGTTCCTCGACGGTTGCCTCCCAGCCACGCGCTGTGCCGGGGACGGTAACGGTGTGTGCGCCGTGGTCGGGCATCGACACGTCCGCTGGGTCTGTTCCCTCACTGTCTGCGATTTGGTCGCGGACTCCCTCGATGGTCGCGTTCGCCGGTGCACCCCCACACGCTCGCATCGCACCAACCTCGCCGTCTGCGGTTCGGTAACAGGCGAAGACATCGCCGCCGAGACCGGTGCTCGTCGGTTCGACGACGTTCAGCGCTGCTGCAGTCGCAACGGCCGCGTCGAAGGCGTTGCCACCTGCTCGAAGCATCGACACGCCTGCCTCGGCCGCCAGCGGTTGGCTGGTCGCCACGATACCACGCGGGGCGTACACTGTCGAACGGCGCGACTCGAACCGGTCCAGGTCTGGTTCCATACCCGCTCTTGGAACGGGGAGGTGAAAATGCCACTGACAGACCTCACGGAGATGCGGGAGTGGCGACGAAACGGTCAGAAGGGATTATCGTACCTGTACAGAGAGTCTCGCTGCGACGTACAGTGAGAAATCTATGATGACGTACGATAATCTCTATACACGCTGGTCCACCAGTACGAAACATGGAGAAGACGGACGCTGGAACGCCAGTGGGCGTTGACGACCCGTACGCTGTCGTCGACCGGTGTGACTACCTGACCGCTGGCGGCAAGTGCCGGTTCGCCGTCGAGTACGCCGAGTCCGACCCAGCGTTCGCAACAGAGCGCCGTCGTGAGGAGTTCCAGTGTCCTGTCGCTGGCCCACCCGACGAAGAGGGGCCGTCGGGACCGTGGGAGTGGGCGGACTGCCCCCACTTTCGCTGTCGAAATCACGACCGCGAGTGCGTCCGCTGTGGTCTCGAAGAAGAACGGATGGCTCACGAGGACAGCCGACCGCTGCTCGAGGAGCACCACCTCTCCTATGCCGATAGCTCGACTCACGGCTCCGGAGAGACGACACACGAGATAACCGTATATCTCTGTCGGTGGTGTCACGCGAAAGTTCACCGGTCGTGGGCACGCATCGACGACGAGGTGAATCCCGACCCCGAAGCCATCGCCGAGCGCGAGGGTCGCCGAAGCAGACAGCAGCGCGAACTCGGGTTCGAGTCCGCCGCGAACCGCTACGACGACGGGGGATGAGGTGTATTTTTATCTCCGAGCGATGAGTATCGGCTGTGAGTGATCTGCGTGTCGTCCACGAGCCAGCCGCCACTGACGAAGCTCAAAAGCGTCGCGTGCTGGCGACGACCGTCGAAGTGGCCGATTCCGTGTTCTCAGCCGGAAAGGGTCTCATGTTTCGCTCGGACCTGCCCGCGGAGTACGCACTTGTGATGGAAGTGGGAGACAGTCCGCTCCCGTTCGTCACGCAACCGCCGAGGCGTTCGGTTCACATGCTGTTCGTTCGCGTCCCCCTCGACGTACTCTGGCTCGACGGTGACGAGGTTACAGCGGTTGCCCGGATGCAGCCCTGGCGCAGCATCGAAACTGCCCGGGCGAACCGGATTATCGAACTGCCAGCCGGAAACGCGACGGATGTTCGCCCCGGGGACAGGGTGGTCGTCGAAAAAAGTGCTGGCGAACGGCCCACTCTAGGGTAGCTCGGAATACGTCGACCGAACCGTGACGGGTGCGACGTCTGCGACGTCGGCGGCAGCCTGTTGCGTGAGGTGATGTCCCTCTTGCTGTGCAGCAGCGTAGAGACAGCCGGCGGCGACACCGCTCGGATTGCGACCAGTGTCGATGCCCTCCTCACGGGCTGCCTTCGCCAGTTCCCGTGCCTTCGTCTCGACGGAATGTGGCAAGTTGAGCTGGCTGGCGAACCGGGCGAGATACTCGCGAGGGTCTATCGGTCCCGTCGGCAGTCCAAGCTGGCGGTTCATCGCGGCGTAGGCGGCGTCGAGTTCGTCACGGGTCGCTTTCGCGGCCTCGACAACCTCCGGAAGCGTCCGCGAAACCGCGGCCGTCCGGCACGTGGCGTACACCGTCGCCGCAGCGAACCCCTCGATGGAGCGCCCCTGTAACAGCGCCTCTTCCTGTGCGGACTCGAACAGCACACACGAGCGGTCGCGGATGTGCTCGGGCAAATCCAGCGCGCCGACGAGCCGTCGAATCTCGGTGAACGCGTACACCCGGTTGCGTTCGGCTTTGCTCCGAATCTGTGTTCGCTTGTGCTGGCGACGCATCCGGGCGACCCGTCTGCGCTTGCGACCCGTGAGCCGACTGGAGTACCCAATCTCCGTCGACAATCCCCTGTCGTGACGTGAGCGTGTCAGCGGTGCACCGGTACGCTCCGGGTCTGTCTCGTCGTCGCTGAACGAGCGCCACTCCGGACCGGGGTCGATGGCGTGCTCGTCGACCACCAGCCCACACTGGGTACAGACCGTCTCGCAGGTGTCACTTCGCAAACTTCCCTCGCACTCGGGACAGGCGTGCATCGTTGCGGCTGTCATCACGCGAAGATTGGCCCGGCTCACCTTTTTAAATGAAGTCGAAATCGGGGGTTTCCGGCCCGATGTCCGTGATATAACCTACCGGTTACCGGTAGGTAAATCGTCGGCGGACAGATGCTGTCCCTCGGACCCAATCGTGTCAATCACGCATCTTTTTATACTCGGACGCGCGAGAAACAACTGATGGGCCTGGGGGAGATCGCCGACGGAATCGAGGTGACCGAAGCACAGGAGACGCGGGGGGTCGCCACGGTGGACGACACTGGTTCGACGCTCGACGAGCAACTCGCACCGTTCGACGAGGAGTTGCCCTGCTCGGCCGAGGACGCGGCGACCGTTCTCGAACGGTACACCTCGGGCGGTTCGGTCGGCGCTGCGGGACGGGCCGCGGGAGTCACCCCGATGGTCGCAGCGAAGACGCTCCATCTGCTCGGCGAGTCAGTCTCCCCGGCGACGCCGCTCCAGCGCGAGATTATCGATGACTGGCTCGCAGGCGACCTCTCACGCGTCGACGCCCGCGAACTGACGCAACTGAACGAAACCGAGTTCGCCCTCGCCGTCTACGCGGAAACTCACGACCCACTCGAAGAGGCGTGTGCCGCAGTCGAGGGTGTCCTCGCGGCCAGGTATCTCAGCACCAGTGACCCGCTCGTGGGCGCGCTCGGAGAGTCGACCTGGTAGTGCGTCTACTGATTGTCGTCGAGCACCTGCGAACGGAACGCTCTTTCAGTCACACCCACAAGAAGCGAGCAATGAGAATCGAGCTTCGGGTCTGCAAGCACTGTTTCGAGGGAACTCACGAAAACGCTCACAAGACCGCAGTGACGCGCGACCTCGTGGCCTGCGCCCGTGTCATCCGCGAATACCGCCGATATATCGACCTCGACGACGTCCACGTCCGGATGATAACCGAAGACGAGAGCGACGACGGGCGGCCTGCGGCGCTCCCGGCGGTCGCGGCGACGATTCAAAACGAGCAAATTGCTATCTCTGACACACAGCTCGTGACGATGGGCCAGAACGGATACATGCTGGTGTACCCGAACCCACAGGACGCACTTCAGGTTCTTGCGGGCAACCTCGACGAAATCAGCAAGGTCATTGACGAGGATATCCTGCCCGAACTGTCCCCCGAAAGCGCAGAGATTCTCTCCGGTGAAGTCGACGACCCTGCGGATCAGTATCTGTAGTCAGTCCCCAGACACAACAGGTGCGTCGTGGGATATTAAGACATACAATGGCATAAGTCGAATCTATCACGATTAATCATAATGTTTATAGCCGCGTCTGCAGCGTACACAGACACCGCGTATGACACACGACGACAGCGGTTCAGACGAGGTTGCAACACGCGTCCAGAGCACCGAACCCCACATTCGAGAGATCGACAACCCTGCAGGGGAAGAGTTCCGACGGTTGCTGGAAAAAGAGGATTTCGTGTTCGCGCCCGGCACCTATCACGCGCTCGATGCGCGGCTGGCGGAGATGGCCGGACTCGACGCGGTGTACATGTCCGGTTACTCGACGGTGCTCGGACAGTTCGGCTTTCCAGACCTGGAGATGGTCGATATGCGCGAGATGGTCGAGAACGCCAAGCGGATGGTCGAGGCGACGAACCTGCCTATCGTGGCCGACTGCGACACCGGCTACGGCGGTGTGCACAACGTCCGTCGGGCGGTCCGCGAGTACGAGAAAGTCGGCGTGGCTGCGGTCCACATCGAAGACCAGACGACGCCCAAGCGGTGTGGCCACATCGCTGGCAAGCAGATAATCTCCCGCGAGGACGCACAGGCACGGTTCGAGGCGGCCGTCGACGCGAAACAGGCCGAAGAGACGGTCATCATCGCGCGGACGGACGCCTACGGCTCAGCCAACGGGGACTGGGAAGAACACCTCGAACGCGGTCGGCTGTACGCCGACTGCGGGGTCGACCTCGTCTGGCCCGAGATGCCCGACCCTTCCCGCGAGGACGCCGTGCGCTACGCCGAGACGCTCGCCGAGACGCATCCGGACGTGAAGCTGGCGTTCAACTACTCCAGTTCGTTCGCCTGGTCCAGAGAGGACGACCCGCTCACGTTCGCAGAGCTCGGTGATCTCGGCTACAAGTACATCTTCATCACGCTCTATGCGCTTCACTCGGGCGCACACGCCGTCTACGAAGACATGAAAGCGGTGGCCGAGACCGACGAACGGGCGCAGTTCGACCTCGAGTCGCGCTATCTCGACCATCCGACCGAGAGCCACCACGAACTCTCGTTCGTCCCCCGGTTCCAGGACCTCGAAGCACGCTACGACCCCGACGCGGAGCTTCGACAGCAAGAGTCCGCCGGATTCAGCGAAGAGGGTGAGGCAGTCATCACGAGCGAGGAAGGAGAGCCAGAACTCACAGGTGAGGACGACGAAGCGACCGCGACGACCGACTAGCGAACAGTATCCATCCGGACCTCACTCTGGCAGGGGATGTTCGAACGTCTGGAACTCGGCGAGTCGACCGTCCGGGTCCTCGGCGAAGAACTGGTAGATGTCGTACGTTTCGTTCTCGTGTGGAGATTCGAGCGCAGCGTCGCCCACGGTGTCGTACATTTCGTCGACACCAGCCCTGTCCTCGTAGACGAACGTGAGAATGCCACAGTCGTCGGTCTGTTCGCGCTGGCAGAATCCGAACCGGAATCCGTCGAACTCGAGGATAGTGCAGTCGGGCTGTTCCAGCCAGCGCTCGGCACCGACCGTCTCGGTGTAGAACTCGACGACCGCTTCACGCTGTTCCGTGCTGAAGAAGACGATTCCAGACATCAGACGTGCATACGTGTCCGTCCTCTTTGTGGGTTGTGAACTTCGTCTGCTACTGCAGCGTGTGAGAAGGACGAAAACCATTTGAGAGTTCGAGAGCAACCCGTGGGTGTGGACGACAGAACGATCGAGGAGATTCTCGACACTATCGGGGACAGACACGCCCGGGAGGTACTGGCAGCAATCAGCATCGAGCCACGCTCGGCGAAAGAACTCGCCGAGGAGTGTGACCTCTCGCTCCCGACGGTGTACCGTCGCATCGAGGTGCTCAAAGACCACGACCTCGTCACGGACCGGACGCTCGTGGCCGACGACGGCAACCACTACAAGATTTACGAGTCGAACTTCGAGAGCACTGTCATCTCCCTCGAAGACGACAAGTACAGGGTCCGAATCTACCGGGAGGACAACCTTCCGGACCGCTTCGGCCAGCTCTGGGACGAACTCGGTAGCGAGTGAACACTGTGGGTCGGGTTGGCAGGCGACAGGCGCTGGTATCAGTAGCTACGTTTATTAAACAGGTTCGAGTATGTCCGATGACGAATGGTTGAAACCGAGCTCCTCACACGTGGGTTTTTGACGCTGTTGCGGATTACCGTCTTCGGACTCACCCTCGGTATCACTCTCATCAGCTTTCAGGCGTACCAGAAACAGAAGACACAGCGACTCCAGTACGCGTTTCTCGGCTTTGCGTTCATCAGCATGGGCATCGCAGTGAGCACCGTCATCACCCAGTTCGGTGCTGACGCCGACGTCATGCTCGTGCTCTTTTTCGAAATCGTCGAAACGATTCCGTTCATCATCGGTTTCAGCATGCTGTACCTCTCGCTGTACCGGTGAGGAGTTATCTGTCCACCGACTGCCCATCGTCTTTCGCGTTTTTTATGAGTCTTCGGTCCCACTAACGGTGCAATGACCGACTCACCGCACGTGACACGGCTGTTCGGCGGGCCCGGAAGCGGGAAGACGACCGCCCTGCTTGACCGTGTCGATGAGCTGTTAGAATCAGAGGACGACGTCGGCGTACGCGACATACTGGTCGTCTCGTACACCCGTGCTGCTGCGGCCGAGATACGTGAGCGTCTCGCCGAGCGACTGGATACGACCCCCCGCGCGCTCCGTGGCAACGTCTGTACGATGCACGCGAAGGCCTACGACCTGCTCAACCTCTCACGCGGAGACGTTGTCAGCGAGTCCGACAAGAAAGAGTTCTGCGAACAGTACGGACTCGAATACGAGGACGAGTACGAGGGTTCACGCCGACGGTCTGCCCGCTCGACGACGCTCGGTAACAAGGTTATCGCGACGAGTCAGTGGCTTCAGCGAACCCGACGCGACGTCGAGGACTGGTACGACGTCCCGTTCCAGTGGAACGAGGAGAAAGTCCGTCTGCCCCCTGAAATCGACGAGCGCGCGCAGGTGGGCAACAAGTACACGCCGACGTGGTCGAGCGACGACGACCGCCTCGACATCCCCGAGGCGATTCGGGCGTGGCGCTCGTGGAAAGGAAACAACGACCTGGTCGGCTTCGCGGACATGCTCGAACGGGTGAAACAGCGCTCGTTGCTCCCGAACGTCGACTATCTCGTCATCGACGAGTTTCAGGACATCACCACGCTCCAGTACGACGTCTACGAGGAGTGGCGGCCACACATGAAACGTGTCCTGATTGCCGGTGACGACGACCAGGTCGTCTACGCCTGGCAGGGTGCTGATCCCGACCTCCTGCTGGATGAAGAGGTGGACGAGGACGTCATCCTGCCGAACTCATATCGCCTCCCCTCACAGATTCTCCACGCCGTCAACCAGGAGGTCTGTCACATCGAAAAGCGCCAGGAGAAAAATCTCAAGCCACGCAAAGAGGGCGGAGAAGTCGAGGCGATTACGAACCGCTCGATGCTCGACCTGACGCGTGAGGTCGTCCGAACGGTCGAGCAGACCGACGAGAGCGTGATGGTGCTCTTCCGCGCGCGCTATCAAATGTTCCAGTTCATCGATGAGTTTATCGACCAGGGCATCCCGTTCAAGTGCCTGACCGACCAGCGGATGTGGACTGACCGTCTCTCACAGTACGTCGACGCTGTCGAGGCGCTCGCAGAGGACGAACCGGTGGACGGTCTGCAGGCCCGACGCCTCGCAGACATGCTCGCGGACTCCGCCTTCGGGACGGGCGAGCGCGACGACCTGTTCGACGAGGTCGACAGACTCGAAGAAGAGGCCGGAGTCGACGACCTGGTCGACCTGGAGGTCGAACCGGCGGTCATCCGGGACCATGCACCGTTCGTACCGGACCCACCCGCAGCGGCCGACATGCTCCGCAAGGTGACACAGTTCCAGCGACGCAGCGTCAGCGCGTACTTCGCAAGCACGTACAGAGGGATGGACCGGGACCGCGTCCGTCTCGGAACGATTCACTCCGCCAAGGGTCGTGAAGCAGACCACGTCTTCGTCGCGACCGACCTGACAGAGAAGGTCGTCGAGCAGATGGCTGCAACTGTCGAACAGGACGGGAAGGCAGTTCCGGGCGATGTCGAGTTCACCAAGCGAACCAGTCCCGTCCCGACGATGACCGACAACGAGCGCCGGGTGTTCTACGTCGGCATGTCTCGCGCTCGCGAGCGCCTCGTCCTGATGGAAGGACTCGTCGACGGGGCGCCGACGCTCCCCATCGACGTGCTCCTGTACGACGAACCCAGAGACGAGCTGACGCTCGACGAGATTCTCGAAGACATCACCGGTGCGGAACTCTCCGTTGCACAGTAGGCACTATCGGAATTATCGTCCGTCATCAGAGATTGCGGGGGTTTTCTGCAGTCGATTGCTGCAACTCTCACAGCACGGTATCGGTCTCGTCGCCTGAGAAATCACCGTTAGCCGTCGCTGGAGACGGATGCGAAGCGGCAATCGAATCGACTGCGACGGTTACGTGGTCGAAGAACACTTCGACGGTTATGTCGTAGCCGTGGTATTGAAACTCGACGCGTCCCGTTCGGGCGACTCCCGCAGCCGTCGGAGCGAACAGCCTGCTCAGTGCGCCGATGTCTATCGTCTCATACAGCGGGTCGAGGTCAGTTGCGTCCACTCGCTCTGCCGAAGAAACAGCGTCGGTAATGGCCTGACAGAGCGTGTCAGAGCCGTCTAGCTCGTACTCGTGTTGCACGACAGAACGACGGCTATCTGTGTGTGTATCCATCTCATCGAAGAATACCTGAGGTGGACGGTTCAACCTTGGTCCGGCATATGCCTTCCTTTATTATCCCGTGATAGCACACCACACGATGACAGTCAGGTCAGGTAACTCGTTTATGTATCGGCAGACCAACGAGAAAACGATGACCGACACAGCAGGCCGTGACGTTGCAGTCGTCGGCGCAGGTGCAGGGGCCGCTGCGGCCACGTTCGTCGTCGACAGTGCCGCACCGGAGGCAAAAATAACCGTGCTAGAGAAGTCGGGTGGGCTGTGCGGACGGGCCGCAACCCGTCGGCGCGGGAACGTGACCTACGACTACGGTGCGAACTACGTGAAAGACGAGGACGAGCGCGTCGTCTCGGTGCTGACAGAGACACTCGACACCGACGGACTGGTCGACATCCCCGAGCCAATCTACACGTTCGATGCGACCGGAACGGTCTCAGAAGGTCGTGCGTCCGAGAGCCGGAAGTGGACGTATCGGCGTGGGCTAACGCAGATTGCAAAGCGCCTGTTCGGACGGACGGACGCGACAGTCCACCGACGGACGCGCATCGCAACGATTGGCCGGACAGAGTCGAAGGCGTGGAGGCTGGTCGACACCGATGGCGTGGAGTGGGGACCGTTCGAGGCGCTCGTGTTGAACCCACCAGCACCCCAGACGGCGACACTGCTGCGTGAGAGCGAGTGGACCGGCCCGGTTCGTGATGCGCTCGTAGAGGCGGTCGAGCGCGTCGCCTACCGGACAGTCTGGACGGCCGTGTTGCACTACGACTTCGAACTCGACGTGCCGTATTACGCACTCGTTAACCCCGGAAAAGACCACGATGTCGGGTGGATTGCACGCGAGGAGTGCAAACCGGGACACGTCCCGCCGGGAGAGTCGTTGCTGGTCGTACAGGCAAACCACAAGTGGTCGCGCGAACACTACGACGAGGCCCCGGCGACGAACGTGGCGATGCTTGCCGAGCACGCGGCAGAGATTCTCGACGACGAGCGATTGCACGACCCAAACTGGACGGACCACCAGGGCTGGCGCTACGCGCTGCCCGAAAACGGTGTCGCGAGCGGTCCCCTCGACTCCACCGAACGTGAGGGACTCTACTGTGTCGGTGACTGGGTCGCTGGCGAAGCGCGCGTCCACGCAGCGGTGGCGAACGGACTCGACGTCGGTGAGCGACTCGTGAGCCGTCTGTGAAGGAAACGCTGGGCAGTGAACTGGTCACCGAACGACAGTCACGGTGACAGGAGAGCGCCGGACGATTCGTTCGGCGACGCTGCCAAGTAACACCCGGGAGGCTCCGTTGCGGCCGTGGTTGCCGACGATTATCTGGTCGACGTCGTTCTCTTCGGCGTACTCGACGATCTCGTTGGCCGGGTCTCCCATCAGAATCTCGGCCGTGTACTCGACCTCAGCGTTGCGGAGAAGGTCAGTTATCTCCTCGGTCACGTTCTGTTCGACCTCGGTCCGTCGTTCTTTCAGCGCCTTCTGAATCAGGTTGACGGTCGCATCGAGCGACCCGCTCGCAACCTCGGTGACGTGGACGAGGACGAGTTCCTCGTCAGGGTGCTCGGCGACTGCGTGTTCGACTGCTTTCCGTGCCGGGTCGGAGCCGTCGTATGCGATGAGAACGACCATACGATGGATGTCGAACCGCAGAACAGTAAACCTCTCCGTCTGCCACGAGCGCTCAACCGTTCTGGCGAGCGTCCAACCGTCTCTCACGAGCGCTGAAGGTCCTGATTACGAGCGTGGACGAGCGCCTCGATAGCGACTTTCGCCCCCCCAAGGACTACCGGCCCGATCAACAGCCCGATGGGACCGAACACGACGAGTCCACCGAACACACCGACGACGATGACCGCGGAGTTCAACGACGCGCTGTGGCCGATGACAATCGGCCGGGTGTAGAAATCCGAGACACTGACGAGCGACCCGTAGACGAACAGCAGTGCGGCCGTCCCGAAACTTCCGATGGCGGCGAGATACCCCACGATGGGGACCCAGACGATGAACGCACCGACCAGCGGCAACAGCGCGAGAACGAACGTGAGCACGGTCAGAAAGAGGATGTTGTCGAACCCGAGCAGCCAGAAGCCGAGACCCAGCGCGACAGCCTGAATCAGGCTGGCAACCGCGTTGCCGACGACTGACGCCTGCATGAGTCTGTTCAGTCGTTCGTTGAGTTCATCCTGTATCTCGGGTCGAATCGGCAGCACTGACCGGACCCACGCTACGAGGCGGTGTCCGTCGCGGAGGAGCACGAACTGGACGAACACGGTGATAGTCAGACCGATGAATATCTGTGGCAGACTCTGAGCAGTCGTGAGGAGGTATCGGGCGACGAATTCGAGACCCTCGGCGATCAGGTGCTGGTTCTCCTCGTAGAACTGCTCAACGTCGAGTTCGATGCCGAATTCGAGGAGACGAGTCTCGACGTCAGCGAACTCGATCTCCGCTCGTTCGACAACGCGGACGATAGCAAACGCCTCCTGGGTGAGACGACTCAACAGGTAGAGAAACGGCAACGGGATGAACAACACGGTGGCCACAGTCAGCACAAGCGCAGCGACATCACGTCGAACCCGGTTACAGAGCCGCTGCTGGACGGGCCACAGCAGGTACGCCAGCAACAGTCCGAACAGGATGTACTGGAGGTACGGGAGGATGACAAGTGCTGCCAGAACGACTGCCAGCAGCGTGAAAACCAGGATTGTCTGTTCCTCTGTGAACCACGAACCGCGGGGCCGTTCTGTAGACATACTGGTACGCACTACGCCCAAACAATAAAAGTATCAGCCATCTACGTCGACAGTTGGCACGGGAACCTCCTCAAGGACATCCCTGACGATGCTCGCCCGGTTGATTCCCTCGATGGTGGCTTCGGGTTCCAGAACGAGTCGGTGTGCGAGTGCTGGCTCTGCGACATGCTTGACGTCGTCGGGTGTGACGAACGAGCGGGCGTCGAGAACCGCACGAGCGCGGGCAGACTCGAACAGTTTCTGTATTCCCCGTGGAGAGACACCAATCGCAACCCGTCGGTGGGTTCGCGTCGCCCGGCCGAGCTGGACGATGTATCTGAGTACGTCTTCGTCAGTGTGGACCGTCTCTGGGACCTGTCGCAACTCGCGGACCGCGTCAGCGTCGAGGACGGTGTCGACGGTCGGTGTTCCGACATCGCGTCCTGCACGCCGTCGCAACAGTTCGACCTCGCCCTCCTCGGCAGGATAGCCAAGCGACGTCTTGATCTGGAAGCGGTCGACCTGTGCCTCGGGCAGTTCGAACGTCCCCTCCTGTTCGACAGGGTTCTGTGTCGCAATGACGAAAAACGGCTCCGGAAGTGGGTGGGTATCGCCGTCGACAGTGACCTGTTGCTCTTGCATCGCCTCCAGCAGTGCGGCCTGCGTTTTGGGCGGTGCGCGGTTGATCTCGTCGGCGAGGACGACGTTCGCGAACACAGGACCCTCCGAGAACTCGAACGTCCGGTCGCGTTCGTTGAAGATGTGCGTCCCCGTCACGTCAGCAGGCAACAGGTCGGGGGTGAACTGGATGCGCGAGAACGACAGTCCGAGCGCTTTCGCGAGCGAACTCGCTGTCAGCGTCTTTCCCGTTCCCGGAACGTCTTCAAGTAGCACGTGTCCCCGCGAGAGAACTCCGACCATGACAGTCTGCATGAACTCGTGCTCTCCGACGACAGCACCGAGTATCTCGTCGACGACTGACTGTGCTGTCTCGCTTGCCTCCGTGACGTCCATGCACAGAGACGGACGCTCGCAACCTTCATACTTGTGCTCGGTTTCCGAGTCAGCGAATATGCATATGTGTCAATCTGCTGCTGGCTCTGTCTCTCCAGCGTAGGCCCGGGTCACCTCGACCAGCAGTTTGCGGTACTCGCT
>PUMG01000036.1 GCA_003551265.1 Halovenus sp. | reverse complement strand
GTCGGCGCACGCGTTCGCAGTCACGACAGGGACGACCGGGACGGACAACTCGAGGCGTGGAAGCGAAGCGACGACCCGACCGTATTCCTCTCGGTCAAGATGGAGGAGGCGCTCGACCTCGAAGGCGACCTGTGTCGGTGGCAACTGCTGTGCAAAGCGCCGTACCCGAACACGCGTGACTCGCGTGTCGCACATCGTCTCGAAGAAGGACAGTGGGCGTGGTACTACCGGGCAGCGCTTCGGACGGTCATTCAGGCCTGTGGCCGGGTCGTGCGCTCGCCCGATGACTACGGAGCGACGTATCTCGCAGATTCGTCACTGCTCGACCTCTTCGAGCGGGCGAAAGCGGACACTCCAGACTGGTTCGCTGAACAGGTCGACCGGATGAGCCAACCGTCGTTACCCGCGTTTTCGCCACAGGCAGCGCTGGGTGACCTTGCAGACAGACGGCGGTCGTTCCAGCGCGAGAGTCGACAGTCGCGCTCGCGCCTCTCACGCAATCGGACGCGGGACCACCCGCTGTCGGATATCTGGGGAGAGTGATACTGACGGCTCAAAATCCTGGCCGGTTTTCGCCAGTCAATATCAGGCTGGTTTCTTCCGCGAGAGTTCAGTTCCACAGACTGGACAGCGGTCGTGGTGTTCGTCGAACTCGCGTCCACAGCCACCGCACTGGAAGTGCCAGTGACGCTGTTCTTCGATGCCGTCGCGGGCGATGGGTTCGACCACGAGGTTCAGTTTCTCCGCGACGTTCTGCATGGCGTAGTCGTCAGTGACGAGCGTTCCGTCGAGTTCGAACGTTGCCGCGACGAGTCGAATATCGGTCTCGGAGAGTTCGGCGAGGTCGCCGGTTTCACGCGCCGCTCGTTCGATACGAGCAACGGTCTCCGAGTCTGGGATGTGCATGTGCATCCCGGAACCTTCCAGCGCCTCGAACCGGAATGCACTCTCGTCTTCGAGCTCCTCGCGCACAAGAGGAACGGACGCTATTGGTTCGCTCGTGTGATACTCGTGTATGAACGCCGAAGAATCGAGAACGTACATTCGCCTATCGCTCGATTATCATGTGGTCTTTGACGGCCTGCACCCGGTGGACGGGGACGAGCGTTCGTCCCTGTGCGTCGGTTTCGAAATCGGTGGGGTCGGCTGATTCGCCCGGGTTGATGACGAGGTCTTCGAGCCGACCGGTTTCGAGATTCATCGTGACGTTGTACAGCATCCCCAGCTCTGCGCCGTCGGAACCCATGACTGCTTTGCCGGAGAGGTTCTCCGCGAGTATGTCTGCCATATCCACCTGTACCCACCCGCCCCAATTGAATCTTATTGTTGTAGGTCTGGCATGTCTGACGAGCGGGATGTCCTCAGATGCTGCCGACAAACATCCTGTGGTCTGTGCTCCGTCAGTCTGATTAGCCTCGCTGTTCTAGTGACCGGTATGCCAAAGACAGTCGATATCGTCTGTACTGCTGGCGACTGTGAACTCGATATGTTCGAGTTGCACTACACCTACGACATGCCCGCAGAGGTCGGCATCGAAGACTTCCAGTGCCCGTACTGTGGGTCGAGTGACTCGCTCACGGAGGCGGGTGTCTGATGCGCGGGCTTGGCGAGTCGGTTGGGTCGACAGTCGTCGAGACGGTCGGACGCGTGTTCGGGCGGGCACAGGAGCAGCGCCCACTTCCGGCCGATGTCTTCGAGAGCGACGAGGAGTTTCTCGTTCTCTTCGACGCACCGGGTGCACATTCGCCAGACGTGCAGGTCAAATACGAGGAGGACGCACTCGTGGTCCGCATCGACCGCTTTCGGGACTTTCACGACGGCTTCGAGATGAGCTTTCCCGGTCGTGGTCTCACGCTCGATGGCCGCGTCGAGTTGCCGACTGACACGGCAGTCGACCCAACCCGAGCGAGCGCAACCCTCCGAGATGATGGCACGCTCTCGGTTCGTGTGCCGAAAGTCAGCGAGGAAGACGCCGAAGCAGATGAGACTCCAGCGGACGACCGCACCGAGTGAAAAGACTCCCAGTCAACTCCCGCTCGCTTTTGCTCCTGTCTCGTCTTCGAGAGTCGCCGAGTCATCGGCTTCGGCCTGGAGACGGCGCTCGGCCTCGTCGCGGTCTTCTGGATAGCCGACATCGACTCGCCAGCCGTCGAGTCCAATCGCGTCGATCGTCCGGCCGGAGTGCAACAGCAAATCGACCGCATCCGAGAGTTCGTACTCGTTGCGATTGGAGGGCTGGACGAGATGGCAGGCGTGGAAGATGGCGGGCGTGAACGTGTAGAATCCGGTCATGACGAGGTTCGACGGTGGGTCGTCTGGTTTCTCTATCACCTCGACTATCTCGCCGTAGCTGTTCGTATCACAGACGCCGTAGCGCGAGGCTTCTTCCCAGGGAACTTCCTCGACGAGGAAGGCTGCATCCGTGCGCTCTTCGCTGTGACGTTTGACCACGTCGTGTAAGTTTGCACGGAAGATGTTATCACCGAGCATCAGCATGAAGTCGCCGTCGACGTGTTGTTCGACAGTCAACAGCGCGTGTGCCAGCCCCTTCTGTTCGCGCTGGTGGGTGTACGTTATCGGCACACCCTCGAACTCGTCGCCGTAGTGCTGGATAATTCTCTCTTTCCGGTAGCCAACCACCACAGCGAGGTGGTCCGCACCAAGTTCGACCAGCTGTTCGAAACAGTGTGTCAGAATCGGTTTTCCGGCCACTTCGACCATGCCTTTTGGCTTGTCGTCCGTCAGGGGCTGGAGCCGTGTTCCCTTTCCAGCGGCGAGTACAACTGCTTCCATACTGTCTTTTCGACTGGCCAACTCAAATAAGATAGGGATTATCGTACCTGTACTGTCGGCTGTGTCGACCGAAACTGTAACGTCCCAATAGCGTTCGTGTACTGGTATGGACGTCAGCATCATCGGGTCGGGCTACGTCG
>PUMG01000195.1 GCA_003551265.1 Halovenus sp. | reverse complement strand
GTGTACGTCGGACTGAGTCAACTCGTCCCCGAGGTCGAGGTAGACGGCGAGACGATGGCGACGGGTTTCACGACCGACGGCGAGATAATCGGCTCGCCCGAGTCGGGTGACGTTCGGGCAACCGAGCACTCGTGGAACCAGATGGAGACGGCTGTCGCACTTGCAGAGGAGAAAGAGACGAACATTCACGCTCACGCCTACGCAGGCCAGGTGGACATCGCCGTCGACAGCGTTCCCGAGATTCTCAGCCCGCGCCTCTCGCTCGCACACTGCTGTGGGATGCGAGACACGGAGCTCGAAACGATGGCCTACCGCGGCGTGAGCGCGTCACACGGCCCGCTGACACACGCGTATGCACGAAAACGGTTTCCGCTGGTCGAGGCGATGGAAGCAGGCGTCAACGTCGCCATCTCGACCGACGGTGCCGCTCCGGACCGCTCGTTCGACCTGCTCTCACAGGGTCGGATTGCCGCCCAGTTGCAGCGGGTACACTTCGAGAACACCTCGCTCCTTCCTGCGGCCAGAGTCCTCGAAATGATGACCATCGATGCGGCCCGGGCCCTTGGCATGGACGACGAAGTGGGGTCACTCGAAGCCGGAAAACGAGCAGATATCATCGCCGTCGACCTCAACTCGGCGCGGTTACAGCCGTCGTATCGACTGCCCGAGCGGGTCGTTCACTACGCGTCTGGTTCGGACGTGTCGTTCGTCATGGTTGATGGGAGCGTCCTTCTGGAGGACCGCGACTTTGGAGACATCGACGTGAGCGGGATACTCGAAGACGCACAGACGGCCGCAAAGGAGACGTTCGAACGGGCCGGTGTCGCGGAGTACGCGGCTCTCCCCTCGAACGAATAGACGTCGCGCTCTCGCGTCGAACGTATCCCATCCGGACGTGATTTATTCAGGCCATGCCGAGACAGAGGGTGTCGCGTGCTGAACGCAGGAGTCTCGTACCGTGGCGCACGAGAGAGTCACGTTCACGTCCGGGTGGAACGGAGGATGTTGCGTCGAGGTCGAGGGTACGGAGGACATCGCATCGAGAACCTGTCTCTGCAACGTCGACGCATCGAGAACCTGTCTCTGCAACGTCGACGCATCGAGAACCTGTCCGTACCACACCGACAATCCAGAGAACTGGCGGTCTAGAGCGGGCAGAACATTAAAGTAACTGGCCCCGATTGAGGTGTACTATGGTACAGAGCCGTCGTGGTAGAGAAACAGAAACTATAGTGCATCGCTAGCATGGGTCGCACAGAATATATACTCAAGCGGACAGGTCTCGCGCTGGTCTCGATGTGGGTAGTTGCGACAATCGTCTTTTTGATGTTTCGACTCATCCCGGGAGACCCAACAGCGGTGGTTGCAGATCCGGGGATGTCAGCGGAGGCAAGACAGCGACTTGTTGAGCGGTTCGGTCTCGAAGAACCGCTGTACGTCCAGTACTACCACTACATGACGAACCTGGTTCAGGGGGACCTGGGCATGTCGTATCACCGTGGGGACACGGTTTTATCGCTGTTGATTCCTGCGATGATAAACACGCTGGCGCTGATGTTGACCGCAGTGATACTCGCATATCTCATCGGGCCGTTCATCGGTGCGATACTTGCGTGGAATCGGAACACCACGCTCGATACGGTCGGAATCGGTTCGATTCTGATCTTCTATGCAGCACCGGTCTTCTGGGTCGGCATGCTCGGAATCATGGTGTTCTCGTTCCAGTTACAGATACTCCCCTCGGGAGGACTCAGTTCCGGCGGTGCGCCGTCGGGAGTGAGAGAACGGTTTCTCTCACGGGACTTCCTGTGGCATCTGGCCCTGCCGTTGACGGTCACGACGTTGTACTATCTGACGACACCCGCCCTGATTATGCGTAACAACATGATTGACGTGTTGAACGAGGACTTCATCCAGATGGCCAAAGCAGAAGGGATTGCAGAGCGAGCAATCATGTACAAACACGCGGCCCGGAACGCCCTGTTGCCGGTCCTTCACTACTGGGCTCTTTCAGTCGGGTTCGCGTTTGGTGGTTCGGTCGTCATCGAGACGGTGTTCTCGTGGCCGGGCGTCGGTCGACTGATGTGGCAGGCAGTGCTGAACTTCGACTACCCGCTTGCACAGGGTGCGTTTCTGATGATCGCGTTTATGATTATCACTATGAACCTCCTGGCCGACCTGCTGTCAGTGTACCTCGACCCGCGTATCAAGGAGGGCCACCAATGAGTCTCTCAAACCTGTTTGACAGGACTTCAGAAACACAGCGAGCGACGTTCAATCGGCGCATAGAGACGGTGACCAGCATCTGGAAAGAGCTACGGAGCCGACCGACAGCACTGCTGTCGTTGCTGATTCTGGTGTCCTTTGGACTGATAGCGCTGTTCGCGCCGGGTCTTGTGCCGTACGACCCACAGCAATCGTTCGGAGCAGCCTACCGTCTCCAGTCGCCGTCGCTCGCACACCCGCTGGGAACGGACCAGCTCGGACGAGACGTACTCAGCCAGTGGATATGGGGGTCGCGAGTGTCCGTATTCGTCGGTCTCGTCTCCGGATTCGTGGTCATGGTCATCGGCACCACCATCGGTCTCGTCTCTGGGTATTACAAGGGCAAGGTCGACATGTTCCTGATGCGAGTGGTGGATATCATGTACGGCATCCCCGCAACACCGTTGATTGTCGTGCTGGCGTTGTTCTTCGGACCGTCCATCTGGAACATCATCGTCGCGATGGCGCTCGTGCTCTGGCGGACGATGGCACGTATCGTTCGGTCACAGACGCTGTCGGTCTCCGAACGACCGTTCGTCAAAGCAGCGAGAGCAACGGGGGCGAGCGACCTCAGAATCATGTTCGTCCACATCCTGCCAAATCTGGCTCCACTGATATTCATCCAGACGACGATCACGATCGGCTTCGCAATCGTTCTGGAGGCAGGCATCTCG
>PUMG01000075.1 GCA_003551265.1 Halovenus sp. | reverse complement strand
TCTCGATAAGCTGATCAATGAAACTGTCGGTTTCGTCCTCGGTGAGCGAGGCGTTTGGGAACATGAAAAAGCGCCGGCCAACACCGTGCCCGTCCCAGCCGGGCGGAGACGGCAGTCGCTTAATGGACTTGCGGCCGGAAAGACGTTCAAGCTCACCGCCACGTCCCAGCGTCGCCGACATATACAGGCGCTGCTTCGCGGCATTGAAGGGCGCGTGTGTCCCGGTCGGCGGGACAATTGGACGGATCATGATCTCATGGGGGCTGACCAGAAGCTGGCAGGCTTTAAGATTGCCCTTCAGCACGCGCCAGCGGTAAGCGAGATCGCTACGTTCTGGTGCCTCATCCAAAACAGCAGCGATTTCGCTCTCAAGTTCATAAACTTTCGGGCCTGCAACGAGCTGCACCCAGAGGTGATCGGAGAGACCGCGAGGGTCTTCCGTTAGGCGCACATGCTCATCAAGCGGCATGGCCCTTCGCAGGATTGCGGCAAGCGCCTCAAACAGCGGGCGATACTCTACGAGGGCTTTTACACCTACGGCGGAATGGCTGGGCGGGACCTGGCAGCGATGGCTGTCGGTCTCCGCGAGGCTATCGAACGTGAGTATCTCGATGCACGTATCGGACAGGTACACGAACTCGCATCAGCCCTCGCCGACAACGGTGTTCCCGTCTACCAGCCTGCCGGTGGACACGCAGTGTACGTCGACGCTGGTGACGCACTCCCGCACATTCCTGCCGAACGCTTCCCCGGCCAGGCGCTCGTCTGTGCCGCCTACCGCGAGGGCGGGGTGCGGACTGTCGAACTCGGGAGCTTCGCGTTCCCGGAGACAGAAAGGCCAGAACTCGTCCGACTTGCAGTCCCACGGAGACGGTATCACCGCGAGCACATCGAACACGTCGCAGAGACGTTCGGACGCGTCGTCGAGAACGCCGATGACTGGTCGGGTCTCGAAGTCGTCGACGAGCCCGAGAGAAAAGAGCTCAGACACTTCTCGGCGACACTTCGACCTGTCGACGTCTGACAGGGCCGTGTGTCAGTGTCGTGTTGTCACTGCGTTTTCGTCACTGTCGAACGGAGTGTTCGCGTCCGGAGCTTCGGGTTCGACCTCCGACAGACGCATGGCGTTTCCTGTGACTGCCAGACTCATTCCCATGTCCCCGATGACAACGGCGTGAATCACGGTTACGATACCGAACGGCGCGCCGAGTGCAAGCACTGCCTTCACCCCGAGGCTCGACCAGATGTTCTGCCGGATTACTCCATTCGACTTCGACGACAGCCGATACAGGTACGGGAGTCGGGTCAGGTCATCACCCATGAGTGCAATATTGGCCGTTTCGAGCGCAGTGTCGGTCCCGGCTGCACCCATTGCAATCCCGACCGTCGAAGACGCCATCGCCGGGGCATCGTTGATTCCGTCACCGACCATGGTAACGTATTCGTACTCGGCTTCGAGTTCGCTGATGCGGTCGAGTTTCTCTTCTGGCAGGAGGTCCGCGTAATACTCGTCGATACCGACGCTCTCGGCAACCGCACGAGCCGTCCCCTCGTTATCACCCGTCAACATCACCACGTGGATGTCCTGTTCTTTCAGCTTCGAAACCGCCCACGCTGCTTCCGAGCGCGGCTCGTCCGAGATGGCAATCACACCAAGGAGCGCTCGCTCAGTTCCCACGAGTACAACCGACTTTCCATCGCTCTCAAAACGGTGAAGTACCTCTCCGATTTCGTCAGGGTCGACCCGGTCACCCTCAGTTCGTGACACCGAGACGGGTACTCCACCATCAGGTGTTCTGTCTACGTATTCCAGACCAAACCCGAGTTCTTCGAACAGTGCTGGCTTCCCAACGAAGTGCTCGACACCATCAACTTCGGCGGAAACTCCCTTTCCGGGGAGTGCTTCGAACCGCTCGACTGCGGGTCCTGAGTCCACCGCTCCGGCGTTCTCACAGGGAGTATCTGTCCTGTTCAGAGCATCTCGCCACGACGTGCGGTCAGAAACCTCTGATGACGGACGAGAATGTCTCTCAGCGTGCTCGACGATTGCCTCAGCAATCGGGTGTTCACTGCGGCGTTCGAGCAGGCTTGCACGACGTACTACGTCTGCTTCGTCCACTCCCTTTACTGGAACGACGTCCGTGACTGTCAACTGGCCTCGTGTCACCGTTCCGGTCTTATCCAGGGCCACGACGCCGGTGTCTCCAACCGCTTCGAGGTCGCGCCCGCTTTTGATCAGAACACCGTTTTTCGCCGCGCTCGTGATGCCAGAAACGACGCTCACCGGTGTGGAGATGACGAACGCACACGGACACGCGATGACCAGGAGCGTTAGCCCGCGAAGGAACCACGTGTTCCACGACGCGCCAAACCCCAGTGGTGGGACGACCGTCACAACCACTGCAATCGAGACCACGAGCGGCGTATAGACGCTGGCGAGTCGGTCAACGAACTGTTCGCGCACCGTTTTCTCGCGCTGGGCATCTTCGACGAGTTGAATGATACGAGCAATCGTCGATTCCGATGACGTGCTTGTCACCGCTACTTCCAGATACCCATCTTCGTTGATTGTGCCTGCGTACACCTCCTCGCCTTCGGATTTGTTGACTGGGGCACTTTCTCCCGTAATCGGGGCCTGATTCACCGCACTCGTCCCCTCGGTCACGACGCCATCGAGCGGGATTTTCTCCCCTGGACGGACGATGACAGTCTCGCCGACTTCGACAGCCTTTACAGGAACAGTTGTTTCCTCACCATTCCGGCGAACCGTTGCCACCTCGGGTGAGAGTTCCATGAGTTCGCGTAGCGAGCCGCGTGCCCGGTCCATCGAATACCGTTCGAGGAGCTGGGCGATGCTGAACAACACCGCGAGCATCGCGCCTTCGAAGGGGTGATGCGTCCCGACAGATCCGATGATACCAGCACTCATCAGAAAGTCGATGTCGAGGCTCCAGTTTC
>PUMG01000181.1 GCA_003551265.1 Halovenus sp. | reverse complement strand
GTGCACGTCAATACATGCGAGAGCCACGCGTCGCTGGCGCGACGATGGCTCGCGCCCCATCGAGGCGTCTCCAAAGACAAACTCACACCCTACCTCAGAGCACTTCAACTTCGGAAGCGTGTTCGCCGCAAACCCGGCGACGAAGCACTCAAAATCATCCTCAGAACTGCGCTATGATTTCACCAACAATCCTCTACCCATGAGCGTTTAGCAAAGTATGATACTTTGAAGAATGATGATTCAAAATATTATTATTGGAAATACAATACTGTAGCCCATGACAGAGTTCGTCAACCGCATTGAGGAGCTAGAGCGATTACACCAACTCTATGAATCCGAGGACCCAGATCTGGCAGTTATCATCGGACGGCGGCGGCTCGAGAAAACACATCCTGGTGGATAACTAGTTCTCCTCGCGCTCCCACAGCGTCGGAACTGGCATGACGTCGAAGTAGTGAATGAACGGCCGGTACGCGAAGACGAGTGCGAGAATGATTGCAAACTCTATCAGAATGTGTTGTTCACCGACCACCGCGCGGATAATCGTCATCGCGAACAACACGATGAGTACCATCGCCACGTAGTGTGGTACGAGTTCGAGGAGTTCGTCTCTGGTGGGCATAGCTATCACTACAGCGGAGGGGGACAAAAACCGGTCGAAACGGACGCTGGAGGACCGGGAGTTACTAGAGGGAACGGTCCTAACGCCTGATATGGACGGACAGACAGTTGTCGTCACCGGGGCGAGCAGGGGAATCGGGCGAGCAGTTGCGCTGGAGTTGGCAACTGCCGGCGCACACGTCGTGCTCTGTGCCAGAGACAGAGCCGGTCTCGAAGCGACGGCCGACACAATCGAGGAACAGGGTGGGTCGGTCACCTACAAGCGTGCGGACGTCCGCGACGAGTTCGACGTCGAGTATCTGATGGAGAAAGCAGCCACGGTCGGCGGTGAGATTGATGGTGTCGTCGCCAACGCAGGTGTCTACCACGGTGACGCCGGGAACACACCGCTCGATACCGAGAGCTACTCCGCGTTCGACGACCACATCCAGACGAACGCCCGAGGTGTTTTCGTCACTCTTCGTGAAGCGATACCGCATCTGTCCGACGATGCACGATTGCTGGTCACGTCCGGCACGGTCGCCCGAAAAACCGCTTCGGGGTATGGCTCCTACGCCGTCTCGAAGGCGGCGGCTGAAGCTGTTGCTCGTGGATTTGCTGCGGACTCCGACTACGAAGTCTGTGTTGTAGACCCCGGTGTTGTCGAGACCAGCCTGACGGGTGCAACTGGACACGACCCCGACACTGTCGCCGAACAGTTCCGCTGGGCGCTCGAAGAGGCACCCTCTGAGTACTTCGATGGCAGTGTCATCGACCGCCGGACGTTCAGGACCGAGAGCCGATAGCATCCGACCGAGACTCGTACTGATGGACAAAAATCTGTGAGAGTTTTTACCTCTGTGTATTACTACCATGTATATAAAAATGAAAAATATTAAGTCCGGGAATTTCGTAGGGAAGAGTAATGACACAATACGTATCGACAACGCCAGGACTGTACCCACTCCCGGACTGGTCGAAAGAGGTGCTGCAGGACCTGAAGGGGAACCAGAAAGAGGACCTCATCGACGGGACCGAAGGGGGCAAGATTCGAGAAACCTACGACGACGTGCGGACCGAGTTACTAAAACGCCAGG
Organism: Halovenus sp.; assembly: GCA_003551265.1. Lineage (GTDB taxonomy): Archaea > Halobacteriota > Halobacteria > Halobacteriales > Haloarculaceae > Halovenus. Next base: position 1,263 of record PUMG01000181.1, on the reverse strand, counting down.
GGGAGGCGGGACTCGACCGCATCGTGGAGGGGCAGGGCCGCTGGGATGACTTCCTCGCCCATCCGCTGACTGTCCACGAGAACGTCGAGACCAGAGGAATCGTGCGGTATTACAACAACAACAACTTCTATCGCGAGCCAGTCGTGACCGGCGAGTTGACGTTCAGCGGGGACGTCGCGGCGGACCTCGACGCGGCCGCTACCCAGGTAGAAACGGGACTGCAGGCTGTGTTGCCCGGACCGTACTCCCTAGCTGATCTCGCGACCGACTCCTACTACGGGGACGAAGAGGAGTTCCTCGCTGCCGTGACACAGTTCCTCGCGGGGGAGATCGAAGCGTTTCCGTCGGTTGAAACAGTGTTCCTGCTCGAACCATCGCTGGTAGAGACGCCGTTCGAGAACGAGCGTGGCGAGAGCGTCTCAGAAGCCATCGACACCGTGGCGTCGGCGGTCGACGCTGACGTCGTCCTGTTCCCGTACTGGGGTGCGCTCGAAGACCACGTCTACGCACACGTCCTCGACGCCGACTTCGACGCACTCGGATACGACCTCGTCTCGAACCACGACGACAACATCTACAACGCACAGGAGTACGGCACGCCCGACGATGTCGCGCTCGGCGTCGTCGATGGAAAGAACACGCTCGTGGAGTCACCCGAAACCGTCCGCGAGCGCGTCGAGTGGTTCGAGAGCCAGACGCCGCTCGAAACCTACGGGACGGTGTACGTAACGTCGAACGTCGAACTGTGTTACCTGCCACAGGCGCGTTTCGAGGAGAAACTCGACGTGCTGGGGAAGTTTACAGCGCCTGCCGAGGAAGAAACTGGGGTGGTGGCATGACTCGCGAGCAGTTCCGTCCGCCGAATCACCCAAACGACCACTTCCTGCTGACGACCGTGGTCGGGTCGTATCCGAAACCGAAGTGGCTCCACCGTGCGCGAGACCTCTGGAACGACGAGGACTACAGCTTCGACGACGAGGACTTCGAGGAGGCCAAAGACGACGCCTCACGGCTGATAACGAACGAACACGAGCGTGCAGGACTCGACGTTGTCGTCGACGGAGAGATGCGGCGCAACGAGATGGTCGAGTACTTCGCTCACCGTATCGACGGCTGTGAGTGTACGGGACCGGTCAAGGTCTGGGGACATAACTACTTCGACAAACCGAGCGTCGTCGACGAGATTTCCTATGCCGAGGAGTGGCTCGTCTCCGAGTACGAGTTCACCTCAGCGGTGACCCACAAACCGGTGAAGGTTCCGAT
>PUMG01000253.1 GCA_003551265.1 Halovenus sp. | reverse complement strand
GAATCTTGCCGGTCGAGTCCCGGAGGATGAGGAACGCGATACCACCGAGGTCTCGTACTTCGTGAACCCACCCGGCAACGGTAACGTCGTCACCCGGCGTCGCATCTGCAGCATACGTGCGTGATTCCATACCCGTCAATTTCAATCGCCGTCACTTAAGAACCTCGTTCAAGCCGCGACAGATGTCGTGCGATAGAGTCGTGCGTACTCTGTCCCCACCGTGTCGGACAGGTTTCGAGTTTCGGACGGAAAGAGATTTGAGGGAGTTGGTCGCTACCTTCTAGCGGGATGACAACGGACCACGCATTAGCGCCGCTCGAACTGGGGGATTCGGTCATCGACAGTGAGGACGACGACCCGGGTGAGGCGATAGTTATCTGGCGACCAGACGACGGCACTATCGCTGACTGGGAGTACGAGATGGATGACCGGACCGTGACCACCGCCGAGGAGAATCCGGACTACTCTGACGACGAACAGCTCGTGGTCGTTGCGTTCCGCAACGCGCTTGACTCGCACTGGCCGGGGTGGGAAGAAGTGACTGATGAGCAACTCTACGAGGGAACGACTGAACGCGACATCAACCAGTACGGCTTTCCAGAACCCAGACTCGAACCGATCGAACCCGGTGAGCTAGAGGCACAGTGGCTCGACGGTCTCGCCGACCGTCTGGAAGGCGCAGGATGGGACGTTACCCGGGAGCCGACCGAACTCGTCGTCACGCAGTTCGGCGAGACCTACCGGATTACTGCCGAGGGAACTGTCGAAGGTGACGGCAACTACTCGACACCGCTGGAGAATCTCATCGAACTCGAACAGGAGTAGGGAAAGAGTTCAAGAGAGTCGAGAGTATACCGGTGAGTGTGTCAGACCGTCCCGTCATGGATGCGCGGCGCAAGCGACTGCTTGCATATCTCTCGCACAACCGGAGTCAGCTAGTCGTCGATGCTGCAGTGTTGCTCACGTGGCTGGTTGGCTCAGCAGCCCTGTTTCGCTGGCTCGGACTGCCGGTGTGGCTGCACTATCTCGTATTGTTCATCGGTGTCGTCGTGTACGCGCGGGTGACACCGAACTGGGAGCGTCCGTACCGTAGCCCATCCTAGAATCTTGGAGTAAGGAAACAGAGAGACTCACACGGGCAACGCTGTGTGCTTGAGCAGTGGAAGCAGCGTTGCGACCAGCCAGAGGAGAACGCCAATCTGGACGTTGCTCTGGAGGGTGGGGTCTTCCCGCTCAGTGAGTGACCCACCGGCGGCGACCAGACCCAGCGCCACTATCAATGCTCCGCGGTGAACGAGAATGTCAAGAGGCACGGCTGTCACTCCGAGGTACGTGTAATCGAGCAACAGCGCGGTCAGAAAGCCAAGCGAAGCCGCGATGAACGCCATCGTCCGGTCAAGGCGGCGTGCGAGCAGATACGCGGTTATCGGCAACCCGAAAAACAACAGCGGATACGAGATTCCCCAGAGCACGTTTGGTGGAATGATGTCGATAACCTGCTCACCCGCAACCAGCGCGAGTCGAACGGACATGTACACGGCGATGAGACCACCACCGAGGACGAACGCCCGGAGGTAGCGCTCCATCGAAACGTCTTCCAGCGTCTCGGCAACTGTGTCCCGACCTGTTCGGACGGCGCTCACACCGAGCAACAGGACACCGAGGACGAGCAGGGTAGACTGCGCTGGCTGGCCGTCCTCACCGGGGTTGACGACGGTCAGCCAGCCGTCGAAGTCGACGCGGTCCTGTCCGCCGACGTGCTGTCTCACGACTTCGTAGTCCGAGTCTTCGAGAAACTCCGCTTCGACGTACGTCTGGGCATCCTCCACGCTCGTGACGACGTGCCGTGCTTCGAAGAGGTCCCAGTACTCGTCGTGTGCCTGCAGTGCCGTCCACTCGGCATCGCCGTCTGGTGGCTCGTACACGCGGATGTGGTATCTGTCTCCGAGATACGTGCCGTCGTGAACCTCGAACGACTCGGCTAGCCACTCGCTCTCGCTTCCGGTAAGGTAGACGTATCGCGTGTCTCCAGTGGTGTGTCCCCACTGAATCGTCGCGTTCTCGGTAATCTCTCCGTCTGTCTCCTGCGGGACGAAGTCCTGTTCGTCGTCTTCGAGCTCTTCCCACTCTCTAGTCCCGTCTTCGAGCAACCACTGTTCGACCTGCTCGGGCTCTTCGTAGATGACCAGATTAATCGCCAGTGTCGCGCTGTCGAACGCTGGCGCACGGCTGGTGTACAGCCACAGCGACCGGTCGTCAGTCTCCAGCTCGATGGTCTCTTCTGCCGGGTCGAACTCGTCGTCGATGGACTCTGTCAGGACCACTGACCCGACTGACCCGACTACGAGAACGACTCCGAGTAGAACTACCGCTGTTACCGGCCGGAGCTGGATTCCCATCCCGCCAATCTAGGAAAAGCCGGTATAAAACTCTATTTGTCGACGTAATGTGTCATTAAATTATATGGTGGTCTTCCTGGACGTTCAATCGTCAGTATAGAACGTCTCGCCGGTTTTTGCGTGCTCGACGAGGAGGTCACACGGGAGCGTTTCGGCGACCTTACTGGTTCGTTCGTGACGGTTGGCCACCTCCGTCAGCCGTTGTAAAATTGCGTCTGCACCGACCTCGTCGGCCTTCTCGAAGGGACCCTGTGGCCAGTTGCCACCGAGTCTGGCACCCGTATCGACGTCTTCGACGCTCGCAACCCCGGCTTCGACCATCTTCGCAGCCTCGTTGACGATTGGTGCCCAGACGAGCAGTGTGTCGAACCCCTGTCCGGCGTCGACAGGTATGTCTAGTTCGTCCTGCTCGCTGTAGTCGTAGTATCCTGCATCCGTCTTACGGCCGTACCGTCCCTTCTCGTAGAGTTGATACAAAAGCGGGCAGACGTCGGTTTCGTACGCCAGGGGACGGTCGTCTTCGAGATGGTCCTGTGCCCCTTCGACACGGAGTTGAATCGCTCCGGTGTAGTCGGCGAGTTCGAACGG
>PUMG01000100.1 GCA_003551265.1 Halovenus sp. | reverse complement strand
TCTTCTGCGTCGGGTTCACCACGGGTCTCGTCTCCGACGCCCGTGATGTCGATGCCAGTGACTGCGGCGTCGTCGTGCGTGATTTCGAGAACGGTTCCGTTACCGTCACCCTGGAGTGTGGCGTTCTCTCCCTGGAGTGTAATCGGCTGGTCTATCTCGACGTGTTCGTCGTACGTGCCTTCGGGTACGAGAACAGTGGAGTCTGCTGGCGCGCTGTCGATGGCCTCCTGCACAGTCGGTTCGTCTTCACCGACCACAGTCGATACGTCCCGGTCGAGCAACGGTTGGACTGCGGCGAGACGTTCGTCGGCACGGTCGTGGAGTTCGGGGACGTTCTCGCGTACGGCCGCCGCATCGTCCAGGTCGAAGTCGTGTGTCCGCACACTCGACCAGCTCTCGACCGAACCGCCGTAGGTCTCGGCGAACGCCTGTGCGTCGCTTTCTGTACTAAAGGGAACGACCGTCTCGCTCACCGGTGTTCGCGCGTCGCTCCCGACGACGAACCAGGCTTCGTCTGCGCTCACCCAGCCAGATTGGCCGGTGACGTCGAGGTACCCCTCAGTAGTCACCTCGATGTCGGTCCCCGAGTAGTCCGTGACGTAGATAGTCAATGGTTGTCCGAACTGTTGTTCGTGTTCGGGTTCCTGCAGCGTCTCGACCGCTCGTTCGACTCCCTCGTAACCGACGACGTAGATGTACTGTGAGTAAAACACCTGCACCTCGGGCACTGACAGACCGCGCTCTCTGAGTGCGAGTCGGTCCTCGTCAGGAATGCCGAGCGTGGTCGTATCGTCGAACGAGACCGGGTCTGGTCGGTTGTCTTCGGCGTCGAGGACGAACGCGCCGACGAACACCACCAGCAAGACGAACACGCCGACGGCGAGCGCACGACGGACGATGACGTCGCTGTAGAGACTCCTGTTTGACACTGTCTGAGACTAGTCGCCGTCAAGATTTACGTGTACTGGTACACGCTTCGAACGTCAGACGAGGAGTTGCACGTCGGACTCTGCCATGTGCTGCAGTGCGGTTGCAGCACCCACGCCGGTCGTGACACCGTCGTAAAAGTCGTCGTCGTCGTAACCCATCAGCTCGATCGTCATCTGGCAGGCCTGCAGGTCCACGCCGAGGTCGAGCGAGAGGTCGATGAGCTCCTGAATGGTTGCGGTGTCGTTCTCGTCGATGCGCTTTTTCATCATGCGAGTCGCCAGACTGTCCATGCCTGGAACGGCCGCAATCGCATTCGGCATGGGCATGTTGGGGTTCCCGACAGCGCTCAGTTTGAGGTTCTTGGACTTCTCCTCGTGGAGGATATCCAGCCCCCAGAAGGTGTGAAAGACCACGACCTCCCAGTCGAACGCCGCCGCCGTGCTCGCGAGGATGAGCGGCGGATACGCCATGTCGAACGTCCCCTGCGTGGCGACGATGGTCATCTTCTTCTGTCCGTCGTCGTCCGTCGCCGTCGCAACGGTCTCTTCGAGCGTCTCGACCGTCGCCTCGAGTTCCTCGACACGCGCACGCAAGACGTCTGCATCCTCGGTAACCGCCTGTGAAGTATCCGTGCTCATGCTACTCTGTCTTCTCGACGTAGTGCTTGTAGATGTCGCCGTCTTCGACCTGTTCGAGCAACTCGACACCAGCCGTCCCGTCTGCCCAGCCCTCGATGTCGCTCATACTTCCCGAATCTGTCGCCAGCACTTCCAGCACCGAACCCGCGTCAAGCTCATCGATTGCCTGCTTCGTCTTGACGACCGGAATCGGACACGATGCACCTGTCACGTCGAGCGTCTCTGTGGTTTCTATCTCTGTCGTCATTGTTTGTACCTGCCCTTGTATTGGGCTTAGCACACAATACTAACCCAGGGGATAAAAAACCATCGGTACCCTGTTCGAACATAAATAGCCGCAGTATAACGGAACAGGTACAATCAAAAGGAGGGATAAAACCCACAGACAATGACATCTCTACAATCGTTTTATGCAAACAGTATTGCGTGTATTGTGAAATACCATAAAAACAGTTAAGTGGCTGCAGTGCAGAGATAGGGGTGTACACATGGACGAGATGGACTTTCCAACGCCAGACGTTCCAGTCGAATCGATCACTCCGGAGACGCTCAAGGCGCAAATCGACGCAGGCGAGGACGTAACGCTGCTCGACGCACGCATGACGAGCGAGCACGAGAAGTGGCGAATCGACGGCGACACGGTCGAGTCGATAAACGTGCCGTACTTCGAGTTCCTCGATGACGAGATAGACGACGACGTGCTCGCCCAGATTCCCGACGACCGTCCCGTGACAGTTCTCTGTGCCAAGGGAGGAGCGAGCGAGTTCGTCGCGGGCGCGCTCAAAGCGCGCGGCTACGAGGTCAACCACCTCGAAGAGGGGATGAACGGCTGGGCACGCATCTACGAGGCAGTCGAAGTCGAACGGTACGACGGTGCTGGGACGGTTCTCCAGTACCAGCGTCCGTCGAGTGGCTGTCTGGGATATTTCATCTACGACGGCGAGGAAGCAGCCGTTATCGACCCGCTCCGCGCGTTCACAGACCGCTATCTCGCAGACGCCGAAGAACTCGGTGTCGAACTGCGGTACGCCATCGACACCCACATTCACGCCGACCACATCTCGGGCCTGCGCGAACTCGCGGCTGAAGGCGTCGAGGGAGTCATCCCCGAACCGGCAGTCGAGCGCGGTGTCACCTACGCCGACGAGATGACACTCGCAGCAGACGGCGACACGTTCGAGGTGGGCGAGGCGACCATCGAGACGGTCTACACCCCCGGACACACCTCGGGAATGACGTCGTACCTCGTCGACGAATCGCTGTTGACGACCGGTGACGGTCTGTTCACAGAGAGTGTCGCTCGACCGGACCTCGAGGAGGGCGACGACGGCGCACCCGAGGCGGCCGAACAGCTCTACGAATCGCTCCAGAACCGTGTGCTCTCGCTCCCCGAAGAGACGCTCATCGGCGGTGCACACTACAGCGACGCAGCCG
>PUMG01000311.1 GCA_003551265.1 Halovenus sp. | reverse complement strand
CCGATACGGAGGCTGTCGACGAGACCAACGCGTTCCCCGAAGAGGTCGGTGTCGGCCTCGGCACGTACGCCATCGGCAACAACGTGACGCTGTTCGATGAGTTCCGTGTTGGCGATGCTGATGATACTGACGCGCCGTCGTGGCGTCCCGTTACAGAACAGCTGTGAAGCACTGCGAGGCACGTCCTCGCATCACTCTGCTGTACCTCTGTAGACGGCACCAACCGCTTTGGGCAGGTCACTTTTCGAGGTGTGAATACTGGTATGTCGGACGGACATCCTCGAGGAGGGTTTCAATGATTTCCCAGAGGATGAGAGAGGGTGTCTCGTGGTCGAGTGTGACTCCCCACCTGTCCACCTCATCTCTGGTCGAGTACTGAAAATGTGTTCGCCCGAGATCGGGATGGTCCTCGTCTTGATGCCAACCGGCGTGAAAGTCTGTATTCGGGTCGTTGTAATCGATACGGAACCAGTCGTGTGGGTCCTGTCTGTACCACTTGAGTTCCAACTCAGGTGATTCGGGTCCTGTTGGGGGATCGAGGCGAGATGGGCCGAAAGTCGCCCGCAACTGCCTGGCCTCAATATCATCGGGAACGAACTCGACTGCTGTGATCTGTGGGATGCGGTCGAGCACATCTCGTTTCAGCTGTGCGTACAGATTCGGATTCGGGTCGTCACCTGGATGCGGAACCGACATTCGTTAGCCCCTTGCCTCAGAGGGCTCTATCGCGGGTGTCAGAAAATCCCATTCGCGGATGGCAAACCCCACGATTCGGATGCGGCGCTGGAGATGGTCCCACTCGCGCGCGATTTCACGGCGACGGTCCTCTTCGTCGGCATCAAAGCCGCCGTCTGCGAGTGTCCCACGAAGCTGATTCGGTGATTCGACACCGAACTCACGTTCCCAGTCCCGGATTTGCGCATTCATCTTGGCGAGGCGATCCGTGAGTTCTTCAACTGTGTGTTCGCTGTCTCGAAGGCGCATCGCTTCCTGCATCGCCTGTCGGCGGTAATCGGGATAGTATGTCGTGTGGGCACCGCTGTCGTCACGGCCGAGAATACCATCGTCAACGAGCCGTTCGAGGACGCGCTTTGTGGGTTCGTGTGACCAGCCCACTTCGGAAGCAATCCAGTTCGCTGTTCGCGGCTCTGACAGCTGTCGGGCGGCCATTCGCACACGGTCTTCGCCGGTTGTCTGGCGTCTTTTGAGTCCTCTCTTCGAATTTGGCTCGTCCTCGACCATACCCGGTAGTACACAGTCTATCTTAATATAAGTTGAGCCCGTTCCATCTATATCGAATATAAGCCCCCACGTCGCCGGTCTGAACAGTCGTCGTAGTCGTCGTGAATGACGAGTACCCTGACCGGTATCTCGTCGAGGTTCAGCACTTTCGCAACTGTCAGCCGGTGACGTCCGTCGTTGAAAAAAAGCGTCCCGTTTCGCCCAATGTTGACGGTCACTTCGTCCACCGGGACCTTTCCGAGTGAACGCTGTGACCGATAGCCTTCGGTACGTATCCGTTCCAGGAGCGTCTCGATGTGCTCACACCGATCCCACAGGTCCGGGATGGAAGTGCATCCCCACGGAGAATCACCCGACTCGATGGAGTCGACCATCTCTTCGAAGAACCGGGTGTCTTGCCAGTCATAGCCGTCGAGAAATCGCCGTTTCACCGCAGTGTAGATGTGCAACTCCTCGAACTCGATCTCTTTCGTATCCCATCGGCCACCGCTTCTCGCCCCTGCGCGTGTGATGATGTTGAACGCGCCAGCGTTGAGATACCCGTGACCGTGGTCGAGGTGATGGTCGTTGTACGTGATGTAGCGTATCTCTTCGGGGGAAACCCACTCAATACGGTCCCACTGACCGTATCCGTCGTCGAGGAGTCGGTTCTTCTGGGCGTAGTAGTTACAAACCACCGTGTAGTACGCATTTCTGGCCCTCATCAGTGGGCGTCTCGGGAACGTCCGGTCGAGGGTTTCTTTTATATCCATGTCCTGGCCCACTCGCTCGCGCTCACTCGAACTCACCTGTACTCCATGTCCACGATTCGCCCCAGCACTCGCTCTAACTGAGCACCTATCGTTTCGGGAGTGTTCTCTCGCAACACTCGGGCTCTGGCTTGCTCACCTATCCGCCGACGCTCTGGGGGCGACTCCAGCAGTGATGCCACGCGTGATCGTAACTGCCCCTGCTTGCCCGGGTCGACGAGATAGCCCGTTTCGTCGTCGACGATCTGGTCACACATCCCGTGTGCTTCGTTTGCGACCACCGGGAGCGCTGCAGTCTGGGCCTCGAGCACCGCGTTCGGATAGCCGTCTCGATAGGAGACGTACACAAACACGTCGGCGAGCGCATACAGGTCTGCGACGTTCTCGACGTGACCCAGTGTGGACACTTGCTGTCGAACACGCCGGTCTGCAACGGTTTCGTTCACGACCGTTTCGAGGGGGTCGAGAAATCTTCCTGACCCGGCAACGACGTACCCGAGATTGTCGTCTGCTGCCAGCAACGGCTGTAGCTCCGACAGTGCGAGTTTGACGCCCTCGAACTTCTCGGGAAACCTCAGGTTCGTTACCGTGAGGATGATTCGCTCTTCGTCGATGTCGTGAGAGGTACGTCCTGCGGTTGCCGACCCCTGCGTCAGCGTATCGACGGTCATCGGTACCGGGACGACGCCGATTCGCTCGGGTGGACAGCCAGTTCGGCTGGCTGCAACTGTCTTCAGTTCGTGTGATACTGTGACGAAACCGGCAGCCCGATTGAAAATGTAGCGGTCGAGATGCAGGCTGGCCCGGTGGAGGAAGTATCGTTTGAGGTCACTGACGGTCTCGATTTCAGAGAGAGCGGGCTGCTCGTAACCACGCCAGGTATCACCCACGAGCCGAGCAACGACGGGGATTTCGTGGCGGCTGGCGAGGAGCGAGACCACCAGGCCCATCGTCTCATAACAGTCCAGAAGGATGACGTTAGGGTTGTGTCCCGAAAGCATCTGCTGGAACTGCTCGTACAACTCTCTCACATGTCCGACTCTGCCTGCGGTGGGGGTTACTGTGATGACTTCAGTCGGAACGGTCATATTTTCGAGCGACGCTGTAATCTCTTCAGGTCGAAACGAGGTCACTGCGAGTACCCGAATAGGTTTCTGCGTCTCCTCCCGGGAGTCTGCGTTGTGTGTCCTCGCCTGTCTCATATATTCTGGGTTTTTAGTTCCTGTCCTATCATTTCCATGTGGGTGTCTCTCAGCCTTCTCGCGTGTCCATCCCACGTCCAGCCGTTTCTCCGGAGTCGCGTTTCTGCCGCTCGGCCCATCTCCGGGAGTGTCTCGACAGGAAGTGTTGTCAGCTTCGAGCGAAAGCCAGAGATGTCACCGGGTTCGAGGAGCCACCCCGTGACTCCGTCCTCGACCTGCTCGGGAATCCCGCCCACTGTCGTGGTGAGTACCGGCGTCTGGCTGGCCATCGCCTCGTAAATGACGGTCGGGCGACCTTCGGCGTGACTGGGGAGGATGAACAGGTCTGCAACGGCGAACCACTGCCGAACGACAGCAGGAGGAACCTTCCAGAGGGTTCTCCCGTGTAGTGTGTCGCTCGTGTCGAGCAGTTCCTGAACGTCGTCTCGCAACGCCCCGCCGTGACCGATGAAGACGAAATACAGCGACTCCCCACGGAGCGTCCGCAACACCTCGATGAGATCAGCGACGCCTTTTTGACGGGAGTACTGACCACAGAACAGCACCACGGTCATCTCTGCAGGAACGTCTAACTCCTGTCGAAGCGATGCCTGGTGTTCTGTCGGGAAGTTGGCTGGGTCGGCACCAATCGGTACGACTCGTGTCGTGGCTGTCGGGACGATAGCGCGCACGCTTCGCTCGATTGAATCGCCTGAACAGAAGACAACTGAAGACGAACGGATTGCAGTCTCGATACGCTGCTGTGTTCCCCTGTTGAAACTGGTGTACTCGTTGAGGATTGTCCCGTGGGCGTACGTCGTCAGGGGAATTCTGTCTCTCTCTGAAAGTTCACTCAGGGCGTAGCCGTCTGGATAGAGATGACACCCATGGAAGACATCTGGTGAGTATTCCAGCGTCTCGACCCACCGTTTGAGTGCAGCAGCCATGGAGTCACCGCTGCGGTGATACCAGAGCGACTTCGGAAGGTAGTACCAGAACCGTGGGTGAGAGACTGGATAGGGAAAGCTCTCGTCCTCGGAGGGAATCGAACGAAACTCCGAGAACGGGCCGACGGGTGGAGCGTGTGGGCGAGGGACGACGGCGTCCACGGTAACCCCGTTACGCCAGAGTGCTGTCAGACTCCGGTGATTGAACACGCCCCAGAGCTGGTTCAACTGGTCAGGATGGTTGACTGCCGATGCAGCGAGACGGTACATGGGCTATCTGGCTTGCAATTCTGGTTAATTATGAACGACATACTGTTCGCTACTGGTCACCAAACACGAATATATCAAAAATCATCTGGGATTGTAAGCAGCTCGTTGAGTGAATCGGGATGCAGTCTGGGAGTCCTGTCCAGAGACACTCTGTCCGATAAGACGCTCTTAACAAAGAGTTCGCTCGACCGATATCTAGTGATGCCCTCACGCAGGAGCTATCTGGTAGCGGTCTGCTCAGCCACTGCCTTGCTGGCTGGCTGTGGTGCTCGACGCAGAGACGTCGAGGAGACTCCTGTGAGCGAGGACCACCCCGACGACGAGCGTCCCGCCGTGAGAACTCCCGACGAAACGGAGAGGTCACCCGATGCGGGTGACGCAGCGACCACGGACGAGCACCGTGAGGACGAGACGGAGGTTTCTCCAGCGGATGAGGAGGTTGCAGAACCGGCCGAGCCCGAGTACGAAACGCTCGACATCCGTGAGTACGGTGCGGCCGTCGATGGAAGGACAGACGACACGGAAGCAATACACGAGACGCTTCTGGCCGCTGATGACGGCGATACGGTTTATTTTCCGGAGGGAACGACGCTCGTTTCGGCAGATGTGGTGGATAACTCTGCAGCCATCGTTCTCGACAGCTCGGCACTGCCTTCGAATCTGACGCTCACAGGTGAGGGGTTCCGGTCTACGATTCGCATGGACGACAACCAGCCAGCGAACAACAAGGTTGTCGAGATTAACGGCGACAGCAACTTCGAGACGCTCGAACTCAGTCAGTTCCGCATCGACGGAAACCGGTCCGAGCAGAACACAGACGGCGGACATGGAATTCGAGTCGAAAACGGCGGACAGGCTACCGAGCCACTGAACCTCTCGATGCGGCGGCTCTGGGTCGATAACTGCAACCAGACCGGTATCTCGCTCTGGCGAGGTGGTGTTTTCATCGAGAACTGCACCGTCGAACGGTGCAATACCCACGGCATCTCGATCGGCTCGTCCGAAATCCGGAACGAGGATATCCCGCCCGTCGTGATACGGCGAGCGTACTGCGCCCGAAACGGCAAAGGGAACAACACGTACGGTATCAACTGCTCGGGTGGCAACGTCATTGTCGAAGACACCGTCTGTGCAAACAACGGGCAGGGGACGAAAACGACGAGCGGAACCATCGAGGCGACCTATCGTCGCGTCCGCCTCGAAAACAACGACTTCCACGGCTACATCAGGGCAGGCCAGGAGACCGACAACCGGAGCCTGGTTCGATTCGAAGATGTCGTGGCCCGAAATAACGGTGAGACCGGATTCCGCCTCTCACGAAACACCGACTACGTGATTCCAACAGAGATACTGTCGAGTGCAAACGGCAGTGAGAACATCCGCATCACGAACGATGCTGGAATCGATGCTCAGCGGATCTGGTCGAACAGAGCGCACGGTCCGACTGGCCTTCTCGCCGACACTGCTCTCGGTGGCCGTATCCAGACGTACCATCCCTACGAGAACGGGGGCGAAGCACTCGACGTGAACGGCAACGTGGAGATCACGACGCTAGAACAGCGTGACCGAACTGATCTTGAACACGTCCCGACCGCACTCGAGGTGGGTGCCGGCAGTCGCAGACTCCTCTTTGGTCGATGACTCTGGTCCGATATGTCTGGCACTTTTGCTGAGCAGGCACACTCAACTACTGTGGGCGACAGAGGCGACACGTTTGACGCTTCGTGCCAGACCGTGTGTGTAGCGCCCACCAGCCGTGGCGATGAAGTACTTCAGAAACAGCGGTTCGAGCGGATACCACCGGACAGCGGTCGCCAGTAGTCGTCGTGCCTGGTCGTAGCGATGCAGATTGAGTGCCGTCGACCCGAGGCGGTATGCGGCCCAGCCGCGCATCTTCCGCCTGAATGTGTGCCCGTACTGTGCTGCGAGGTCGTCGAATTCGGTGACGAACCGCTCGTATGCGGCCTGTTTCTTGCCGAAATCCTCGCTCAACCGGTTGTGTGAAGCGTAGTCGTAGATGACCAGCGGTTCCGGAATTCGGCGGAACATCGTCATCAGTGAGAGGTTGACGTACCACTCCAGGTCGGCCCAGCTCGGAAACTCCTCGTCGAAGGGGACCTGCCGGGCCACATCTGTTCGTACCATGACTGCCGAGAGCGTGCCGATTACGTTCCGACACAGCAGCTCTTTCGTGAGGTTCATCTCGATCTCTGGGGGAATGACCTCCCCGGCGTCCTCTATGTTGACTGTGCGGAGACCGGTGTACGTTACCCCGATGTCGTCGTCTTTTTGGAACGCTTCGACCTGTCGTTCGACCTTCGTCTCTACCCATCGGTCATCGTCGTCGAGAAAGGCGATGTACTCCCCCGAAGCTGCCCTGATTCCGGTGTTTCGTGCAGCGTTCGCTCCCCGGTTTTCCTCGTGGCGGATGCAGTTCACGGAGTGAAATGACTCCAGTGAGACGTCGTTGAGTACTTCCTGTGCGGGGGTGTCCGAGTGATCGTCTACAACGACAAGTTCGACTGGCGCATACGTCTGTGCCCGAACGCTCCTGACAGCGTCTTTGAGATACGATGGTCGATTGTACGTCGTTATCACGACCGTCACGAGCGGGTTGTTCCCGTGGACTGTCTCGACTTCTTCGGTGGCATTCGACTGGTCGGCTGTCATGGTTTGTGTGACGAGGGTCAGTGTGGATAGCTTCTGGATGGGAGTGTAAACAGTTCGTTTGAAGCATTCTCGTGGGCAGCGGTTGTAAGTCCTCTCGTCCTTCCGAGGCTCTCTAGTCACATTGTTATCCTTTCATTACTCTGGTGTTACTCACGAGTGTCTCTATCTCTCTCCCGCTTCTCGGCCTCTCCGGTCGTGTGTTGCCATCTGGCAGTGACAGTCAGGGACTGACTGGTACAAAGTTGCCTATAACAAAACTAGGTGGGACCATCCACAGCACGTATGGTCGAGTACTCCGTCTCGTTTGTCCTTGGAACCCGCCCCGAGATAATCAAAACTGCTCCGGTTGTTCTGGAGTGCGCTCGCCGTGGTGTACAGGCGGAGATTATTCACACTGGCCAGCACTACTCCGAGCGTCTCGATGAGGTGTTCTTCGAGCAGCTGGGGTTGCCGCCGTCGAGTTGTAACCTGCAGGTCGGGTCGAAACCACACGGTGAGCAGACTGGCGAGATGCTGAGGAAAGTCGAACAGCGATTGCTCGAAACCGAACCCGAGGTCGTCTTCGTCCAGGGCGATACGAACTCGACGCTCGCAGGCGGGCTTGCTGGGAGCAAACTCGATACTGAGGTGGCACACATCGAGGCTGGCCTTCGTAGCTTCGACCGTGAGATGCCCGAGGAAACCAACCGTATCCTCGTGGACCACCTCGCTGATTACCTGTTCACGCCAACCGAGAGTGCAGCAGCGGAACTCCGACGCGAGAACATCCCCGAGTCACGGATCACTGTCACCGGAAACACCGTCGTGGACGCAATCGAACGATACGGCAAGGTTGCCGTTATCGAGAGCGACGTTCTCGACAGGCTCGACCTCGAGTCTGGTGAATTCTGTCTCCTGACTGCTCACCGGAGCGAGAATGTCGACGACAGAAAGCGCTTCCAGTCGCTGCTCGGTGGTGTTGACCGGTACGCCAGACGAATCGACGTGGACATCATCTACCCTGTCCACCCGCGTGCGCGGAAACAAATTGAGGTGTTCGGTATCACGGTTCCGGAGACGATTCGTCTCGTCGAGCCGCTTGATTTCTTCGACTTCCTCTGTCTCGAAAACGAGGCTCGGCTGGTGTTCACGGACTCAGGCGGGGTGCAAGAAGAAACCTGCATCCTCGGGACACCGTGTGTGACACTGAGGTACAACACGGAACGGCCCGAAACGGTTCACGTCGGTGCGAACTGCATCGCGGGTGTCTCACCATCTGAGATTGTCCTCGCCGGAGAGCAGATGGACGGCAAACGAGGGAACTGGGAAATGCCCTTCGGGGACGGCCGTGCGAGCGAGCGCATCTTGGACACGCTGGCGCTCGAAGACGCCTCGGCCAGCGAAGTTGAGGGTCGACACCGTCGTGGACAGCTGGTTTCGTCCGAGAAACAGTACTGAGAATATTACCACAGACACACCACTGTTGTGAATGAGACTTACAGACACACACCACTGCTGCGAGTGCATAGCTTCAGTGAATCACTATAGAGCGTTGGATTTCATGCGTTGACGTATTGTTTAAAATATCTCGCCGAATAATGTTTTATTATTGATTAATGTGTGGGCACACACCCGTCATTTCCGCTGTTATTAGGAAACTGGGAAACAGTACAAGTAGGATGTGACTTAAAGAAAGAAACCTATGCAAATAAAAGAGAAGTATATATCGAAGAGAACAACATACTGGAGCCGAATATGATACAGAACAATCTTGTCTAAAATTTCCCCTACCCATAGTTATATGTATATCTAATACTCTCGTCTATTAGTAACAAGAACAAACAAAATTAGTGAGTTCAATCTGTTTTTAAGATTTGGGAAATCCATATTACAGTCGTTCTTCTATTGATTTCAGCACTTTTGTTGTTACGGGGTTCTTGAATGTCAGATGCAATGTATTCCGGTTTCGTCGAGAACAGCGGAAATGACGGGTGAGGGAGTATATAAAAGCTGTTGAACAACGGAAGCAGAAGAAACAGCGGAACCGGGGTTTTATATAGTGTAACGGACGTATTGTTGGCAAGGAAATGCCAAATCAATCGCCGTTCGACACGACCCAAAATATCTTCCAGAACCGTGATGTTCTGGACGTTGATGATTATCAGCCTGAACAACTGATCGAGCGTGATGAACAGATTGATGAATACGCTTCAGCGCTTGAACCAATCCTGAATGGATGGAAGCCAAATAATATCTTTGTCTATGGGAAGACTGGGACAGGAAAGACTGCAACAACTCACTACATGTTAAATTGGCTCCGGCATGATATCCAAGAGCAATCTTCTGCCGTTGAAGGCAGTGATAAAAAAGATTCGAATACCACCTCCAGTACTAATCTTGAGGTTGTCTATCTTAATTGTGAGGCCCTGACATCAAGTTATCAGGTAGCTGTTGAACTTCTCAACGATCTACGTGATGAGGCTCATCAAGTCGCGACTCGAGGACACGCACCAAACGATATCTACAATTGGCTTTTTGAAGAGATCGACAATAGAAATGGAGTGGTTCTGGTTGTTTTAGATGAGGTTGATCATATCGGTGACGATGATACAATCCTATATCAGCTAGCACGAGCGAGATCGACGAATAATTTGAAAAATTCCAACTTGGGTGTTATGGGTATCAGCAATGACTTCTCGTTCCGGGAGGATCTTTCGCCGAAAGTTCGTGACTCCCTCTGTGAAAAAGAAATTCTCTTTCCAGCATACAATGCTACAGAGCTAACAGAAATTCTCAAACGTCGTGCAGAGAAAGCGCTATACGATGATGCATATGATCTGGGAGTCTTGAACAGCTCCGCAGCCTATGCAGCAAAAGATAAAGGGAGTGCGCGGCAAGCAATCGATATTCTTCGCAATGCTGGTGATCTCGCACAAAAAAAGGATCTAGATACGATTACACCTGATCTGGTGAAAGAAGCCAAAGGTATCGTAGAGCGTGGTCGGGTTTCAGAGATGATTGGAGGACTTTCGCCACACGGAAAGTATGCGCTCCATGGGTTGGCGATCGCTAGTAAAAACAATGAGACACCAATTCGTACGAAAGAACTGTACGATTATTATCGGATCGTGTGCCAACGCGAACAGACTGATACTCTTTCTGTACGTGCTCTTCGCGATCATCTCGCTGAGCTAGACTTAATTGGAATTGCCAAGGAGGACCAGCGGAACGCTGGCCGGGGCGGTGGTAAATACAAACAATTTGATTTGGATGTCAAGGTTGACGCGGTAATTGAAGCGTTCAAAAGCGACACTGATGTCCATCATTCAATGGACAATTCTTTTTAAATAATATCATACGAACAGCGGAAACGACGGGTGGTCCATTTTAAGGGAAATAACAGCGGAAACGACGGGTGGGGTAGTTTACTCATAGAGTCGTTCGTAATTATGTTCCGCTACGGCGACAAAGACAGTTTGCTCGGCTGTGAGAGCCGTTTTCGGCTGGAGCTGGTCGATTTCGGGACACTGCGCCATCGGTGTGTAGTTCGTGGTCGATACTCGCCCAGGGCGTCGAGGGCGTCTCGTCACTCATTTATGGGATAGATACCCAATCTTTGGGAAAAATCTTTATTCGTGGCACACAACTGTGCGACTATGTCAGTCGAAACGGATTCGCACGGGCGACTGTATCTGTCCTCAGAACTGAGGCAGAAGTACGGTGAGAAGTTCCACGTGGTCGAATACGAGGACCGCCTCGAACTCATTCCCATCGACGAGGACCCCCTTCAGGCGATTCGTGAAGCAGCTGGCGACGCATTCGGAGGGGAGTCGGTAGAAGAACTCCGTGAAGAAGCGAGACAGCAGGCGAAAAAAGATGCCGAAGAGGGATTCGAACGCGGGAAACGCGCAGCGGGAGATAACGACGAATGACGGTGTACGTCGAGACAGACTTTCTCCTCGCCCTCGCCAAAGATTCTGACTGGCTGACGGACCGAGCAGAAGAAGAACTGGAAGAACACGACGTCGTCACGTCCACGTATTCGTATCTGGAGATTCTACTCATCAGCGAGCGCCACGAGTTCGACTACGTCAAACTGTTTTCGAATATGCTCGACGTTGTTCCCGTCGAAACCGAGGAAGAACGCCAGATCGTGCTCAAGGCTGTGAATTACTTCGAGGACGGCATGACCGCATTCGATGCCTTCCACGCTGCTACTGCGGAAACCCGCGGGCATCCCATCCTGAGCTCTGACAGAGCGTACGAGAATGTTGATCCCGAGCGTCTCCCGTTGGAACCGGACACCAGCGAGTGACGACGTGGTTTAACGGTGGATGTGGTGTCTCACTCTCGACGTGTTTTCACTCTCGGCGTATTTTCCTCTCGACGAGGCACTGTTCCACCGAGAAGATACGTACTACCACGTTCTGTTTGAATACCAGATTCGATAATGAGGGGATAACAAAACCGAATCGCGACAGAGTGACGGTTTGAGAGCCGATTTCACCTCGCTCGAAAGAAGCGAGGTCTCCTGAGCAACTCAGGAGACGAGTCAGTACGCTCGTGAGTGGCGGCTCCATCACCCATGTACAAGGGAAAACGCATCGCCGTCGTCATTCCGGCGTACAACGAGGAGGGGTTCGTCGGGAACGTCATTCAGACGGTCCCACCGTACGTTGATAGAATCTATCCCGTCGACGACTGCTCTCGTGACCGGACGTGGACCGAGATTAGAGCGACTGCCGCGATGGTCAACGCCAGATCCGAATCGCCACCCACTGAGTCGGTCGAACCGGTAACCGATGGGGGTGAGCCAGCCCGAGTCGTTCCGATTCGTCACGACACAAACCGTGGTGTCGGTGCTGCAATCAAGACGGGTTACCGTCGAGCGGTGGAAGATGGGGCTGACGTCATTGCAGTGATGAACGGGGACGGGCAGATGGACCCGGATATCCTGGACCGTATTCTCGACCCTGTCGTCGACGGGGAAGCCGGATACTCGAAGGGGAACCGACTCAGTACGAGCGAACACGTCGAGGGCATGAGCGGCTGGCGGCTGTTCGGTAACGTCCTGTTGACCGGACTGACGCGAATTGCCTCCGGGTACTGGCACATGGTGGACCCACAGAACGGATACACTGCGGTTTCTGTGGAAACGCTCGAGAAACTCGACCTCGACGAACTCTACGACCAGTACGGATTCTTGAATCATCTGCTAGTCCGACTGAACGTACAGAACGTCACTATCGCCGACGTCGAGATGTCTGCCGTCTACGGCGACGAGACGAGTTCAATTCAGTATCATCGGTTCATTCCGACTCTGTCGTGGCTTTTGCTACGTACGTTTCTCTGGCGACTCCAGCAGCAGTACGTCGATGGCGACAGACAGTCGACAGTTCCATACGTACTCGGTCTCGTCGGAGCGGCGACGGCGCCTGTCCTTGTTCTGTTTGGAGCGGCAACGCTCGAAGTCTCGCCGGCTCTCAGCGGCGGTCTCATCCTGTTCGTGTGCCTCCTCTTGATTGGTCTTGGGATGGCGCTCGAACGGAGGCAGAGCGGCCACCTCGGACTGACGGTTCGACACTGAGACCGGGACAACAGGCTCACCATAACAAAGCGACTATTCCGACAGGGTACAGGCCATGGAACAGGACGTTCGAATCTGTGTACACGGACTCGGGTACGTGGGTCTTGCGACTGCTTCGCTGTTTGCAAACAACGGATACGACGTTGTCGGGTACGACATCGACACCGAAATTCTCGATGCAATTCGGGATGATGACGTCTCACTACCTGAAGAAGACCTCGAAAAGTACGTCCGAAACGCGACCAAGAGGGGACTTACCGCGAGCGAGAAGGTCGTGCCCGCGGAGTATCACCTGATTTGCGTTCCGACACCGTATAACGGAGGCGCAGACCTGTCGTTCGTCGAAGACGCGACCGCTACGCTCGCACCCAGTTTACGTGTCGGAGACACTGTTGTCCTCGAATCGACAGTCCCACCGGGAACGACCGTCAACACAGTTGCCCCACTGCTCGAAAAATCCGGTCTGCACGCTGGTGAGCAGTTCCACGTCGCCTACACACCGGAGACGATTCTTCCGGGGAACACTGTTCTCGAACTCCGTGCCAACGACCGTATCGTCGGCGGCATTGACGAATCCTCGACGGATATGGTGTCTGACCTCTACGAACCTGTAATCACCGGCACAGTCCACCGGGCACCCGATGCTACGACAGCCGAGTTCATCAAACTCTCCCAGAACGCATTCAGAGACCTGAACATCGCGTTTGCGAACGAACTCGCACTGCTTGCCGATGACTACGGCATCGAGACACGCCGGGCTATCGAACTTGCGAACACACATCCCCGCGTCGAGATACTGCGTCCCGGACCTGGTGTCGGCGGGCACTGTCTCCCTGTTGACCCGCTATTCCTGGCGGAAAACTCCGACCGGGCCAGACTCGTGGAGTGCGCCCGGCGAGTGAACGACAGCATGCCCGGCCACGTCGTCGACAAACTCCGTTCGGAACTCGGGCCGCTGACTGAGAGACGGATTGCAGTTCTCGGAGTG
>PUMG01000148.1 GCA_003551265.1 Halovenus sp. | reverse complement strand
GCCACGCGGTCCCGGCGACGACGCCCGCACCGCCCGCCTCCGTCAGGTCGACACCGTCTGGCAGGTGTACGACCCGGTCTTCGGGCACCGCAGCGTACTCGGCGTACGCTCCCTGAAAGGACGCGTTGCCGATGCCGGTGCCGTAGACTCTGTCGCCGGGTTCGAACCCCTCGGCGAACTCGCCCACCTCGCTGACGACGCCTGCGAAGTCGACGCCGGGTGTGAACGGGAGTGCAACCGGGGGATACGACCCATCCCGGAAGTAGGTGTCGACGGGGTTGACTCCCGCCGCGTGGACCTCGACGAGTACCTCGTGTCCCTCGGGTGATGGGCGGTCGATTTCGACAGTCTCCAGTACGTCTGGACCACCGTGGTCGCTCAGTCTGACAGCGCGCATGAGTGAGTGTGACACTCCCGAGAGACGTATACTCTTGGGTCGAGGTGAGCACCGACATTCGCGTATCCGTCGAACTCCCGGTTTTATTTTTCGTGCCACCGAGCACACGCCATGGACCTCGCGCTCACGAACGCACAGGTGCTGACGATGACCGGCGACGGCGTTGGTCCGATCGAGGAGGCTACCATTGGTATCGAAAACGGCGACCTCGTCTTCGTCGGTCCCACCGCCGAGTTCGACGCTGGACAGGCCGATGAAGTCGTCGACTGCTCGAACCGACTCGTCGTGCCCGGTCTCGTCAATGCCCACGCACACATGGGGCTGACGATGCTTCGGGGCGGGGCACAGGACGTCCCCGAAATCGAGTGGATGAACCGTGCGCTCGCCCCGCTGGCACGCTACCTCGACGCCGACGACCAGATACTCGGTGCACGTCTCGGTGTCATCGAGGCGGTCTGTCACGGCACGACGACTGTCTGTGAGTACGCCGCTAACGTCGAACGACTCGTCGAAGAGGTGTACGACCCGCTCGGTGTTCGCGTCGTCGCGACGGAAACGATCAACGAACTCGCCGACGAGCGAGACGACCTCGGTCCCCGAGACGTCCCCACGCTGGACCGACAGCTGGGGGCGAACGCGCTGGAACGCACCGAGCGTCTGTTCGAACGCTACGCCGACCACGACCGTGTCTCGGTCACGTACGGACCGCAGGCCGTCGACATGGTATCTCCCGAAACCCTGCGAGAGGTCACACGACGGGCTGAAGAGAACGACCGCGACGTTCACGTTCACGTCGCACAGGGAGAGCGCGAGCGGTTACAGGTCGAAGCACGCTACGGCTCCGGAACGCGCTCGGTCGACGTCCTCGAAGAGACGGGGCTTGCGGACGACCGTCTCATCGCAGCACACCTCCACGACGCGACGACAGCGGAGCGAAAACGGCTCGCCGAGGCAGGGGTGCGTATGGTCGGCTGTCCGAGTTCCATCGCAGCCATCGACGGCATCGTCCCGCCCGTCCTGGAGTACGTCGAAGCCGGCGGCGTCGCCGGAGTAGGAACCGACCAGGCACCAGGCTCTGGAAGACACGACATACTCGAAGAGGTTCGCACGCTCGCCATGCTGACGAAGTGTGCTCGAACCGACCCGCGTGCGCTTCCCGCCTGGCAGGCACTCAGACTGGCGACTGTCGACGGCGCTCGTGCGCTCGGTCTCGACGACTGCATCGGCACCATCGAGGTGGGCAAGCGAGCGGACCTCGCGATTGTCGACCTCGACGCGACGGCGATGGTCCCGGCCGTCGAGACGCCGTTTCACACGTCGGTTCCGAACCTCGTCTCCTCGGCGACCGGAAGCGCGGTCGATGCGGTGCTGGTTGACGGCGAGTTTCTCGTCCGTGACGGCGTGTTCGTACACGCAGACGTCGAGGCACTCTCACGCCGGGTGAACGAGCGGGCAAAAGCGGTGTTCGACGCAGCGACCGATGACTGGCAGGCCGCTGGCTCTGCGCTCGTCGACGATGCTTCGTACGGTCGACTGTGAGACGGGATATTCCCGCTGGTTGTGCAGTGTGAGTGATAGCAAGAGATACACTTTTTTTGGTTCGGTTCTGCGTACGAGTAATGGACTGGAAGCGCACCAGAGCGCCGGCACAGTTGCACTCGTGTTCCTGTGGAAGTACCACCGTCGAAGTGAAACCTGATGGACTGGTGAAACTCTATCGATGTCACGCCTGTCAGAACATTCTCGGTGACCTCACGA
Source organism: Halovenus sp. (assembly GCA_003551265.1). Taxonomy (GTDB): domain Archaea; phylum Halobacteriota; class Halobacteria; order Halobacteriales; family Haloarculaceae; genus Halovenus. The sequence goes on along the minus strand of PUMG01000148.1, from coordinate 864 downwards.
TGGGTCACGAACCCTGACGATGTCCGCATAGTACCGTACTCGCTGGTCGTTCGTCGTCACAGAACCCGAACCGATTTGCTCCGTGGCCACCTACTGCAGGTGTGAACGACGGCGACCGATTCGGCGAACTCGACGAGCCGTTCGCCGAGGACCGTAGCGACGTCCCTTCTGAGACCACCGCCAGCGCACCGGATATTGAGGCACCGCGGCCGGAGGTCCCGTCGACGGACGTCCCGACGCCCGAGACCCCCTCGACGAATCCCGAGCGACTCACCGAACGCTACGACGATGCCGACCCCGAGTTCAAGGCGCTGTTCTGGAAGCTCATACTGCTCTACAAAGTCGGGCTGATCGGACTCTGGGTTGGTCTGTTGTTGCTCGTGTTCAGTGTGACGACCACCTGGGGGACCGCGCTCACTGTCGGCGGTGGTGTGGCGCTTGGGTATGCGGTGTTGCTCACCCGCCGGGCGAAAGCGCGACTCGACGACGGCGAGTACGAACACAGTGTGGCGAGTGAATCATGAGGCGACGAACCGTCACCGACGCAGCGGGCAGACGCTACCTCTTGCTCAAACAGTCGAAGTCTTCGAGTCTCGTCCGCGACCCGGAGACAGGTGAGCGTCTGCACCTTCCGACCGAGGAACTCGACGTGCTCGAAGACGTTGCAACGACCGACACCGTCTTGCGTGGTGTTCCCGACTCCATCGTCTCGCTCGTGACGGCGGTTCACGACGAGCGTGCGCTTGCGCTTCTCGTCGAACTCGAACACGAAGGTCCGATGAGTGTCCGGACGCTGCTGTCTGCGTACGATTTCTGTGAGAGCGACCTGCACGGACTGCTCGCGGAGTTGACTGTCGCTGGGCT
>PUMG01000051.1 GCA_003551265.1 Halovenus sp. | reverse complement strand
TGCTCCGACGGGGATTTGAACCCGAGAGCGAGACGGTCGCTCACACCGTTCGCGCTGCGTCTCGCGTGATTCAAATCCCCATTCTCGCATTCAGCAACTCGAACCACTCGCTGTTGCTCGCAGATTCGAGTTGTGAGAAATGCTCCGACGGGGATTTGAACCCCGGTCATTGCCTCGAGAGGGCAATATGATTGGCCGGACTACACTATCGGAGCGCGTTTTTCCGTACGCAACGAAGCCGCTATAACGATTGTGCTTTGGACTGGTGCATGTGAGAAGAACTCACACCAGAGCACTGTACCGGTCGTGACGGTCACTACTCAGGCTGGTGTTGACGGAGAGACGACATCGACGAGTGCGTTGAGCAGCGCCTCACGAGCGTTCTCACGCTCACCTCTGAGAAACTCCACACGACCCTCACGGGCACCCCGCGCATCGAGGGCAGCGTTCGGTGCATCTTTGCGTGCTGCGTCGACGAGGTCACGCACGTCGATATCCTGAGAACTCCGGATGTACGCATCATCGGTATCGACCCCAAGTAGCGCGATACACTCCTCGCGGTGACGGCGGAACAGTTCGTCGAGCAACAGCGAAGTCGCCGGAAACTCGAACCGGTGCGTGTAGGCGTCGGTATCGAGTACGATGACAGTTTCGTCACCGAACTCGTGCCGTTCGAGATTCTCTCTGGCTGTATCAATAGCTGAATCCATGCGGGTTCGGAACTGTTCACTGATGTTCCGCGCCAGTCCTGTCGGGTCGCCATCGCCATCAGCGAACAACAGGTCGACGACGAGTTCGCGCTTGTCCTCGTAGGACTGGTAGAACGCTTCGAGCGTCACCGCCTCGCGGAGGATTCGGACATCGTCCTCGTCGTAGTTCGCCTCCGTGGCCAGCGCAGTGTATCGCTCCGGTGGCTCCTCCCAGAAACTCACTGCAGGGAGATGGTGCAGGTCGTCACGAACGTCGTCGTTGACGTGGAGCGCGACGTTCGTACCGAGAACCGTTGCTGTCGTGGGCGGACTGCCGTTCTGTGCTGGACCGACGAGAACGTCAACAGCAGCTTCGATTTCGCTGTCGATGGCACGCTCGTCGATGACGATTCGCCGGGCCCCGTACACGTCGAGCAGGTCGAAGCCATCGAGGGACTCGGTGGTACCTCCAGCGGCGACAAAGACGAACAGCGGCAACGCTTCGTCGTGGCGCGCCTGGTTCGAGAGCATCATCGTGACGTCTTTGGTCGCGTCGTCCATGTCGTACACAGCGCCCTGAAGCGGCCGCCGGTCGAAGTAGTGATACTCCGCATCGGTACTCTCGTGTTGTTCGTGGATGAGAGGGAGCGTTGCCCGCTCGATTGCTGCGCTTGCGACGTAGCCGTCTGCAGTGTCGGTGTGTCGAACGACGATTGGTCGACCTTCGAGGACCGCACGACGAATTGCCGCTGCAGCATCACGAACGGAGTCGAGAACAGACTCGACTGCGGAGTCCTCGGCCAGCAGTTCGACTTCCGCAGGCCTGGCTTGCTCGACGAGCGCATCCCGCATCCGTCCAGTGACTTCCTCGCGCTCTTCATCTTCGAGAACAACCAGCGCTTCTGTCTCGACTTGCAACTCACCGCGTCGGCGTTCGACCTCACCCTCGATACGAATGATATCACCCTCGTCGACTTCGGGATAGGCCCGAACACCGGCCTCTTTGAACGCAGCGCACTCGACACCGCCCGTCTCGTCACGGAGTTCGAAAATAGTCGGTCCGCTCGTCTGACGAGCAGTCACGACCTCTCCTTCGATGCGTACGAGGTCGCCGAGGTACGATTCGAGGTCGTCGATTCTGACGCCGGGAACGTCGAGACGCTCCGGTGTTTCGTCGTCTTCGGAGACTGCTTCATCGTCTTCCGAGACCGTGTCGTCGTCTTCGGAGACTGCTTCATCGGGAGTTTCTGCGTCGGCACTCTTGTCGTGGACAGTTTCGGTCTCCTCAGTGGCGGACTGTCCGGAATCTGTTTCTTCGACGAGCAACTCGGTTTCGGCCTCAGGGTCGTCGATGAGCATCCCCCGGAACTGGGAATCGTCTTGCCGAATCGACCAGTCAAGGTCAACGTTGCCGTTGTTTTTCACGCTCTGTACCTGGACAAACACCGTATCGCCCGGTTCGAGGTCGATGCTGTCGAGACGGCGGTCGAGTTTGCTCCTGTGCAACAGGCCAGTGACGCTGTCACCGATGTCGACAAAGATGCCGAAGTCGGCGTAGCCGTCGACCGAACCACGATAGTAGCGGTTCGGGGTCAACTCGCTCGGCTGTGACCCGCGGAATTCGAAGACAACGTCTTCTTCGTGGATGTCACAGACGCGACCGTCGACAGATGAACCACAGATGATACACGAACTCATTATATTGTGCAAGCAGGTCGGGCTTAAAACGATTGTCGAAACGAGTCCGTCACTCGAAAACGAGGCTCTCGTCTTCGAGGCGTTCAATTCCTCGCGCAATCTCGCGTGCTTCTGCAGGGTCGAGTGCGACTTCGACCTCATTGCCAGCACCGTCCTCGCAGGCAATTTTCACTCGCTCGTCACCGAACTCGCGAACGTCGACGGACTCGACATCGTACAGCTTGGCAGTGGCGCTTTTCGTGGAACTGCCGACGTGTTTTAGCGTTCCGTCTTTCAGCTCGAACATGAATCGGTCGAGGTCCAGAGTGAACATGGTTACTCGTGCGGGTGCAGGGAATATAAACACATTCGAAACGGCGGCGATGTTCAGGCTGAGCGGGGCCGCACTGCGAGTCTTGTCAGAACTGGAAGTCTGAACGTCTTGTCAGCACTGAAAGTCCGAAGCGGAAGAGAACGACACCAAATATGAAGTTCACCGAACGTGAGCACGGAGCGTACGTGGAGCGCGTACGTTGCTGTCCACACTCGTTCACAGTCGCGACACCGCAGACTGTGGCGTTACTCGGACGTCGTTCTGGTCTCTTCTTTTTCGCCGAAATAGATCTCTGCACCGTCCTGAGCGACCTTCTCGGCGAGAACTGCACACTTGACACGCATCGGCGAGATATCGACACCGAGCATCTCTATCATATCGTCACGGTCCATCTCGTGCAGTTCTTCGATGGTTTTTCCGAGGAGCATCTCCGTGAGCATCGACGCCGCTGCCTGTGAGATTGCACAGCCATCACCCCGGAAGGCGAGGTTCTGGATGACTTCCTCGTCCTCGTCGAGTCTAACGTCAATTTCGATCGTATCCCCACACATCGGATTCTCGCCGACGTGAGTGAACGTCGGATTTTCGAGTTCCCCGTGGTTACGCGGGTTCTTGTAGTGGTCGAGAATCTGCTGCCGGTACATATCTGAGCCGCCCATACTCATGAGTGTATACACGTTGCGTCGGTGATAGCAAAAGCGTTCCGAGAGATGATGGGCGGATGTGTATGGTACGAACGGACAGCCGATACGATAGAGTTTAGTTGCGGGATACAGTACCAGAAGACAGCGGGCCTGTAGCTCAGTCTGGTAAGAGCCCCCGGCTCATAACCGGGTATGCGGCGGTTCAAATCCGCCCGGGCCCATACCTGCGAGAAACGAACGTGACGAGCAGTGTATGGCTACGGATTTGAGCCCAGAGGGCGAGCAAAGCGAAGTCCTCGCGGTTCAAATCCGCCCAGGCCCATGTCTGCGAGGAACGAATGTGACGAGCAGTGTATGGCTACGGATTTGGACCCTGCCAGTCGCAGGCCCGGAATGACCGAGCGAAGCGAGGTCACAGGCCCGGAACGTCTGGATTCGGTTCAAATCCGCCCAGGCCTATCTGTCGCAAACAGGCTCTGTAGCATAATCACACGAGTCAAACAGATTCTTATTCGGCACTCCACATGATGATAGGGTGACAGACAGCCTTACACACAGAGCGGTCCTAGGAGAGACTAGAGAGGTGGAAAAAAGTGAGCAACATAGAATCGGGGCTCGGAGACGAACTGGTGAGTGTGTGTCGCACGGTCGTTGGAGACGAACTCCGCAGCATCACCTGCTTCACTGATGACGGCGTTGAGCAGGTGTATCTCCGTTCGGACCTGGACCGAACGGCGGACCTGGTCGGCTTCGCGAAGGTCGAACGAACGGGTTTCGACGCCGTAGCAAAATACAGCGGCACTCAACTTGGTGACTATCATGCGACGGTTCGAATGTTCGAACACGGCTATCTCACCCGCATCGTCGTCGACCGAATCGGCGTGTGGGTGACGACAGACGTCATGTCGATGGAGCGTTTCGAGGAACTTGCCTCGGCACTCAAACCAGTCCTCGAAGAGCACACAACAGACACGGTCTTTGAGTAAGGCTCGGGGTAGCCGTCAGAATTTACTACTCGCAGATGGTAGCGGCCTCAATGGAGCATCTCGACGAAATCACGGTCGAAGATCTGCAGGATGCCCTCGACAGAGTGGAGGGTAAGAAGCCGACACAACGGTTGCTGGCCGCGATTGCGTACAAAAATGGCGTTACACAGACGGAACTCGCGGAATGGTACGGCGTCGAGCGGCGGACGATTTACAGCTGGCTCAAGCGACTCGATGCGGATTCACTCGATGAAGCCGTCGAAGATGAGAAACGACCCGGCAGACCGAGGAAGCTTTCGGAAGCGGAACAACAGGAGTTCGAACACGCGCTCCAGGAATCTCCGACTGCACTCGACTACGACGCACCTGCATGGACTCCCGCACTTGTGCAGAGCCATCTGGAAGAAACCTACGACGTGGAGTACTCAATTCCAAGTTGTCGTCGGTTGATGAAAGAAGCAGGACTGCGTTTTCAGCCGTCTCGACCGGGAACCACTACCGAACAACACGACCGTGAGAATCAGGGGACGTCTAGAGGCATCGATGGAAGATGGCTCCCAAAATAGAGATCCTCGTTCGTCATCACAGATTTCGCGACGCACGTGTGACGAGAATCTCTGAACAGGTGTGACAATCCGTCTGCAACTACAGGGTGCCAGTTTCACCGTCCAAGACCGCACAGGAACGTTGATTAGCATGGGTCCACAATCTGAGTGTGGTGGCGATGACGACACGTTACCCCCACTGAGCCCCTTCTGATGAGCGTTCGAACACCGAGCCACCATCACGAAGCGCGGTGGTCAGTTTCAATATCTGAATGGTTTATACTGCCTGACCTAGACACAGCTTAACATGGTGGCCGGCTTACCAGAAATGTATTCGTTTATCGAATGTGTTGAATCTCATTTCACTGAATACAGAAGTGTTCGGTTTGTTCTGAATCTGAAAATACCCTCCGAATCATCGTCTGTGTGTGTGTTGAATCGAAACGGAGTTTCTGAAGAAACATATCGTATATATTCGGTCAAATATATTGGGTGTACATAACCTATAAACATTACAACTTCTCGTTAGAATTAATACCAACGAGGTGAAAGTGTACTGTAGCGATGTACGACTTGACAGGATTTCAGCGCGACTTGCTGTACATAACCGCCGGACTCGACGAACCACACGGCCTGGCTATCAAAGACGAACTCGAAGACTACTACGGGAAAGAGATACAGCACGGGCGGCTGTATCCAAACCTCGACACACTCGTGGAGAAAGGGCTCGTAGAGAAAGGCGAAATAGACAAACGAACGAACTCCTACACGGTCACGAACCGAGGTGAGCGAGAGCTCGAAGCTCGAGAGGAGTGGAAAGAAGAGTACGTCTCAGTCTGAGACGGACGTTCCCGATTTTGTGTCCGCCCGTCGTACACACGGACATGAAACGCTACGGCACTCACCACTCTGGGGTACCCTTCCATAGGTTCGGCTCCGGAACACGGCCACTCGTCATTTTCCCGGGAGTCATGGACTCACTGGGATGGAACACGCCCACGCGCCTGAGCACAACACTGCTTGGGCGGCACTACTTCAGGGGGTTTCGAGCGTACGACGTGTGGATTGCATCACGACCACCTGGACTCACAGCAGGAGAGCGCGCCCGGCAGATGGCCGAACGGTACGTGCCCTTTCTCGAAGAACTCGACGGCGCAGCAGTCGTCGGTTTCTCACTGGGTGGTGCGATTGCGAGTCACCTCGCACACGACTATCCGGACCTGATCGACACGCTCGTTCTGGCCGCCTTCGGAACCAGACTCGGTGCAGACGGACGAACCACTGTCCAACGCTGGCGAACGCTCGCAGATGACGGCCACTGGTCGGCGATACACGCCGACTACGCCGGCCAGATGTATTCGGGGCACTCGAAACGCCTGATTCCGTTGCTGTACCGAATTGCCGCTCCAGTGCTCCCGCGACCGGTGGTCGGTTCTGATGTCATCCGTTCGTGTGACGCGCTCCTGGAGTTCGACGGTCGTGGCGTTCTCGAGCACGTCGACGTTCCGACGCTCGTCGTCGCCGATACGGACGGGCAACTGTTTCCGACAGCGACTCAGCACGACGCCGCTCGCCGGGTTTCAGATGGCTACGTCGCAACGTTCGAGGGGAGTCACGCCGTGTACGAACAGTCTCGGCGTACGTTCACCAGCGTAGTCCAACGTTTTCTGTCCGGAGAGCACACAGGTTAAGTATGCGGGTGACCGACTGGCCACCAACTGAATGGGCTACACTCCGCACGTACTGGTGATTGGTGGTGGCGTTCTCGGAACGGGAATTGCCAGAGACCTGGTAATTCGGGGGCTCGACGTGACCCTGGTCGAGCGTGGAGCGCTCACAGCGGGAACCACAGGACAGAGCTACGGCATTCTCTCCAGCGTTGCACAGTTCGAACCGCTCGGCGTGGATACGAAACTCGTTATGCGCGAACGCACGACGCTGCAGGAGATTGCCGACCACTGTATCGAAAACACTGGAGGGCTGCTCGTTCGCCACAGCGATGACTCTGCAGAACAATTCGAACAACTCCAGAGTCGCCTCGACGCTGCCGAAGTGGAGTACGAACACCTCGACGGCGAACACGCACAAGACATCGAGCCAGCACTTTCCTCGTCGGTTGCAGAGGCGCTCAGGGTCCCTGATGTGGTTGTCGACCCGCTCCGACTCACGGTGGCGAACGCCAGAAGCGCACACAGCTACGGCGCGAGGATTCGGACACACACGGAGGTGACAGAGATCGCGGTCGAGGACGGAACAGTTGGTTCCGTGACCGTCGAACACGACCCGTCACCAGCAGGTCCACGTAATCGACGTCACTCGGACAGTGGACGACAGTCGAGTGATAGTGTACGCAGTGATGGGGGAACTCCAGGGAGGAGTTCGTCCGGTGGTCCTGGTCGTGGTTCGGGACAGAGTAACAAATCGGTACCTGGGGCAGGAAAGCCACAGTTCAGACAACCAGAACAGCCGTCAGTCGAAGAGATTGACGCAGACTACATCATCAATGCAACCGGGCCGTGGGCACGTGAGGTTGCCGCACTGGCCGGGTTCGAGGTCGACGTCACGCTCGTTGCGGAGACGGTTCTCACTGCCTACGGGAATCCGCTCGAAACTGTTGTCAGGCGGTGGATGCCCGACAAAGAACACCTCACAGCCAGCACAACGGCAGTCAGTCGCGGTGAGACCGTGCTGCTCGGTTCGACCCGGCGTGAAATCTCGACTCCAGAAGAGGCGTCAGCGTTTCCCGACGAGGTCGAGCGCATCCGTAATGTGGTCACACCGCTCGTCCCAGCAGTCGAAGAGACTCGAATACTTCGGGCCGATTGTGGTGTTCGGTCGTATCCAGACGTCGAGACAGAAGACGGGTGTCTGCTGGTCGACCACGGCGAAGTCGATGCCTGCTGGGGGATGACGACCGTCATCGGTGGTTCCCTCACGACCCACCGCCACGTTGCAGAGCGAGTCGCGGACGACGTCTGTGCGAAGTTCGGTATCAGGCGAGAGTGCCAGACCGACGAAATCCCGACTCACGACAGCGAAGTTCCACATCAGGACAGTGACAGGCAGTCTCAGTCCGGTGACGAGTATCCGGTCGTCTGTGAGTGCCAGTCAGTCAGTCGCGGGGCAGTCCGTGGGGCACTGGCAGACGAGCCCAGCACGGACGCCGACCTCGACGAGGTTCGAATTCGAACGAGCGCAGGGATGGGACACTGTCAGGGAGGTCGATGTGCACACCGGCTTGCAGCCGAGCTGTATCCAGACTACGACGCAGCGACGACGAACGATGCGCTTGACGCATTCGTCGAGGGACGCTGGGAAGGACAGCGACCTGCACTGGGGGGTGAGCACCTTCGGCAGGCGATGCAGACGTACGTGGTCTCTGCCGTGACGATGAACCGGACAACGCCGGACGTGAGCCTCGTCCCCTCGAAAACGGACGAGGTCAGAGAAGCCGTCGACGACGAGGAACGAACGACGTCGAAAAACACGGTTGGGTTGGCGGGGTTCGACGACGGACAGCAACAGAGGGGGCGCGACAGTCCGCCATGGGGGGAGCGGCCAATATGACGCGACTCGTCGTTGTTGGAGCGGGTATCGAGGGGTGTATTGCAGCACTCAGGGCGAAGGAGATTGCTCCCGAGGCGAGTGTTCAGGTTATCTCGACCGCTCCCGAACGCTACGAGTACGAAACCGGCACCATCGATGTACTCGGATACACGGCGGAGAAGGAGGGGCCTGTCGGACTCCCGCTGTTCGAGATACGGAAACTCCCCGAGGACCATCCGTGCCGTCTGACCGGGCGACACACGGTTCGACAGGCACTCGGGTTTTTCGGCGACCTGCTGGATGAGGACGAGACGCTGCCCTACGTCGGAAGTGACTCCCGGAACGCACTCGTTGCGACACCCGATGGTGGTGTTCGGCCGACGTCACGCTATCCCGCTGGGATGCGTGGCGGTCTCCTCAGCAGCAGACGAGACATGCGAATTGTCGGCTTCGAGCAGATGACGTATCTCGACGCCGAACTCGTCGGTGACCGTCTCGATGCAATCACCCCGTACGACGTCACGTCCACAACTGTGGAGTTTCCGCTCGACCCAACTGCGTCTCCTCCGCTCCGCGAGTTTGCAGTTGCACTTGACGAGAATCGGGAGACACCGGACGGAACGCCGGTTCGAGAAGCGCTCGCGGAAACAGTTCGACCTGTCCTCGACATCGAGCCACGAGTCGGCTTTCCCGCGATGCTCGGCCTGACCGAACACGAGGAAGTACGGGCGGACCTCGAATCACTCCTGCAGGCGGAGGTGTTCGAACTGTCGGTGGGTGAGCCGAGTCTCCCGGGCATCCGCCTCAGAAATCGGCTGTTCGAACTGCTCGAAGACGGAGGAATCGAGCGAATCGATGGCTCTGTTGTGGATTTCGAGACAGACAGCGGGACGATACAGACGATAGCTGTCGAGAAAACCAGTCGTGAAGGGGGAGGAACCAGCCGTGAGGACGGACGAACCAGTCCCGAAGAAGTCACCAGCGACGGGAGCCGAACGCGCATCGAGGGAGAGGCGTTCATTCTCGCGGCGGGTGGTCTCGCGGCGGGCGGACTCACTGCGAGACGAGGCGAGATTACCGAGTCTGTGTTCGACTGCCACGTGTCCCACCCAGAGAATCCGCTGGAGTGGTCACATCCGGACCCACTCGGCGAGCACCAGTTCGCTCGCTTCGGTGTCGAGACGACAGCGGACTTTCAGCCCTGCGGCCCTGATGGCGAGGTGCTGTACGACAACCTGTATGCGGCAGGCACGGTGCTGGGTGGATACGACTTCGCCAGAGAACATTCGCGTGGTGGCGTCTGTCTCGTGACGGGCTACGAGACGGGGAAAGATGCAGTCCAGTCAGGCGAGTGACGGGCGACCATCTGCCAGGATTCTCAGCTCTCAGTCTTCCTCTCGGGGATACCACGCCAGAGAGTGATCAGCAGTGACGGAGACCGCAACGGGCTGGTCGAACTCGAACGTGTCGGAGTGGTTGTGGAGACACCGCACGTACGTTCCGCTGTTCAACCGTACACGGTAGACGAACATCGGACCGGTGTACTGGCGGTGGACAATCTCTCCGTCGGCGGTGGCCTGGTTCGTTGGAATCGCTTCGAGGTCGTCGGGTCGGAGAAGCACGTCTATCTCTGCACCCTCGTACGCCGAAACTGGGCCGTGGAGTTTCCTGATTTCTATCTGCCCGAGTTCGGTCTCGACGACATCTCCTCGGACCCGACCCTGCAGAAAGCTCGCCCGGCCGAGGAAACTCGCCACGAACCGTGACTGAGGATTCTCGAAGACGGTCTCTGGCTTGCCGACCTGTTCGAGGCGCCCCTCGTTCATGATGGCAACACGGTCGCTTATCGAGAGCGCCTCCTCCTGGTCGTGTGTGACTGAAATCGCCGTGACGCCTGTCTCTTTCAGAATGCGTCTGACTTCCTCGCGCATCTCCGTTCGCAGGCTGACGTCGAGGTTCGAGAACGGCTCGTCGAGCAACAGCACCTTCGGTCCGGGTGCGAGCGAGCGCGCGAGGGCAACGCGCTGTTTCTGGCCACCCGAGAGCTGGTCGGGTTTTTTGTCTCGGTGGTCGAGCAGTCCAATCAGCTCCAGCAACTCCTCTGCGCGCTCTTTCTTGCGGGCACGGTCCCAGTCGTCGACGCCGAACGTGATGTTCTCTTCGATGCTGAGGTGTGGAAACAGCGCAAAATCCTGAAACACGAGGCCGACGTCGCGGTTTTCCGGACTGACGAACGTCTGCTCGTCAGAGACAACCTCGCCGTCGATTCGGACACTTCCACTCGTGGGCCGTTCGAGCCCGGCGATTATCCGAAGGGTCGTCGTCTTGCCACATCCTGACGGCCCGAGCAACGTCACCAGCTCTCCCTCGGGTACCGAAAGCGAGAAATCGGCCACTGCCCGCTCCTGGTCGTACGCTCGTGTAATCGAATCGAGTTCGAGTACCGTCTCACTCCGGGCGCGCTCGTCCCGACTCGATGCTGACTGAACTCCAGCTGTTGTCTCTGTCAGCGTTCCCGTCTCCGACTCCCCTTCGAGGTTGGTCCGTGACATGCGTGTTCTCGCCGCTTTTCTCTACTCCTCTTTTTTAGGCTGGCCAAAAATATCTGTCGGTCCTGTGCGGACCACAACCTACACAACGTCGAACCGAGACATCGTGGTATGGACGTTGCGTTACTGGGCGGAGCAATGACCTCCTTCGGCAGCCGTGATGGGTGGGTTCGTGACCTTGCGAGCGAGGCCGCACTTGCGTGTCTCGACGACGCGAAGATTGCACCGGCGGACATCGACCATCTCTACGTCTCGAACATGGCGAGCGGGGAGTTTGAGGGACAGACCGGCGTGATGAACGCGCTCGCACACGACATCGGTGCAGTGCCAGCGTACGCACAGCGCGTGGGACAGACATCCGCTTCAGGGGGCGCAGGGTTGTACGCCGCGTGGCAATCGGTCGCCTCTGGGGCAAGCGAAATGACGCTTCTCGTCGGCGTCGAGAAGATGACGCATCTGAGTACTGCCGACGCAGGGGACATCATCGCATCTCTTACTCATTCTGTCGAGTACAGCCACGGTGTGACGCTGCCGTCGTTCGCGGGACTCACCGCCCGTGCGTATCTCGACAGGTTCGACGTCCCCCGGGAGAGTCTCGCACACGTCGCCGTGAAGAATCACGCCAACGCGTGCAAGAACCCCGATGCGCAGTTCCACAAAGCCGTCGACGTGGAGACGGTGCTGTCGAGTCCAGTGGTGGCAGACCCACTGCGTCTCTACGACTACTGCCCCATCACCGATGGCAGTGCTGCGCTGGTGTTCTGTCCGGCATCCCTCGCGCGGGAGTACACCGACGAGTTCGTCACCGTTGCGGGCATCGGCGGTGCGACGGACACCCACGTCGTTCACGAGCGTGCAGACCCGACCTGGATGGGTGCGGTTGCAGACAGCGCCAGACAGACGTTCGAGATGGCCGGGTGCGCTCCCGAAGAGGTCGACGTTGCAGAGCTACACGACATGGTGACCGTTCTCGAAGTGCTCCAGCTAGAGGCGTTCGGGTTCGCAGACCGGGGCGAGGGCTGGCGGCTCGCAGTCGAGGGAACGACTGCACTCGACGGCGACCTCCCGGTCAACACATCGGGTGGGTTGAAAGCACGCGGCCATCCGCTCGGAGCGACGGGTGTTGCACAGGCCGTCGAAATATACCGGCAACTGCTGGGCAACGCGGGTGACAGACAGGTCGAGGCCGAACGCGGGTTGACGTGTAACGTCGGTGGCTTCGGCAACTGCGTGACGAGCGCGCTGTTCGAGGTGGACACATGACCGATGAAACTCGAGCCGAGCGGTTATTCGCTCACCGATGCCCCAACGGACATCTGACGTATCCAGCCCACCCACTGTGTCCGACCTGTGACGAAGCGCAGGTCGAAACAGTCGACCTCACCGACGAGAGAGGGGTAGTTCTGACGTGGACGCGTGTCGAGGCGACCCCGCCGGGTGTCCGGCAGCCGAACACGCTCGCGCTGGTCGAGTTCGAGGTCGGCACAGAGACCGTTCGAATTCTCGCTGGAACGACTGCAGACGTACAGACTGGCGACGAGGTGTCGCCCGTCTACGTCGAACAGCTCAGAGACCCCGAGCAAAGTGTTCGTGCGGGAACTGGGCAGGAGTGGGATGGGTTCAGATTCGAGCCGGTCCAGTAGCGTACCGTCGGTATCTCTTGTCCAAGCACCACACGTAAGTATCAGCATACACCACGGGAGAGCATGGAAGGAGCGGCGTCAGCCCCTGTCGGCGGGACCGTCTTGAACGCGCTGGCGACAGGAACTGGCTCTTCGTTCGCTATCGACGAGTACGTCAGTGCTCACGTGTCGCTGAGTGACGACGACACTGTCACAGGGTCGGTCGCGGCGGTCGACGACGCCGACACCCGTCTTATCGAGCGCTGTGTCGAACTCGTCACGGCACACTACGGCGATGGTGAAGGCGGCCACGTACAGACTGAGAGTGGTGTTCCGATGGCTTCGGGGTTGAAATCATCCAGTGCGGCCGCGAACGCGACGGTGATGGCGACGCTCTCTGCGCTCGACGCGCTCGAAGAGGTGTCACGGACGGACGCAGCACGCATCGGTGTCGAGGCAGCGCGCGACGTCGGCGTCACTGTCACCGGTGCGTTCGACGATGCGAGCGCGAGCATGCTCGGCGGTGTGACCGTCACCGACAACGAGACTGACGAACTGTTACACCGCGAAACGCCCGACTGGGACGTTCTCGTCTGGACGCCACCGGAACGCGCCTACAGCGCGGATGCAGACGTCGAGCGCTGTCGAAAAGTCGCCCCCGTTGCCGACGTTGTGGCTGACCTCGCGCTCGACGGAGCGTTCGAACGGGCGATGACGGTCAACGGGTTCGCGTTCTGCGCTGCACTCGGATTTCCGAGCGACCTGATGCTCGATGCCCTCCCGGAGGCGGCGGGCGTCTCTCTCTCGGGAACCGGTCCGAGTTTCGTCGCTATTGGGGAGCGGCGCTCGCTCGAAACGGTGTCCGAGCGCTGGGATGAGCGACCGGGGACTACGCTTCGTTCACGAACGCAATCAGCGGGAGTCAAGATAGATGAGTGAGAAGCAACCCACAGGAACATGACCGGAACCGAGAACCAGCGAGGAGGGGGAGAGACTGTCAGTCCCGAGGAGATGACGCTCGACCAGTTACGCGAGGAAAT
>PUMG01000133.1 GCA_003551265.1 Halovenus sp. | reverse complement strand
TCCACCACGATGCGCTTGATCTTCTCAGCGGCGTACTCCGTATAGGAGATGGTGCGCAGCTTATTACCCTGCTTATCGTAGACATAGACACGCTCGTGGACAATTTCAACCTCTTCATTGTCTACGTAAAACTTGCGCGGTTCATCATCTTCTCCATCCGGGGCTTCCCCAGAAGGAGGGTCCCAAAACTCGTCGCCATTACCGGGTGAAGGCTCATCTTCTTCGGTTGGATCCGCAGGCTCACCATCTAAGTCGGTTTCCACTTCTTCCTCCGGTTCTCCGTCAAACTCAGGGTCTGCGAAAAGACGGGTAGCATTGGTATAGTCGACGATATTAAACCAGTACTTATTTTTCTCTTCACAGATCCGGCTACCGCGTCCGATAATTTGCTTAAAAAGGGTCATAGAGCCAATGGTCCGAAACAGGACAATATGTTTCGCATCCCGCACGTTCACTCCTGTGGTCAGCAGGTCGGAGGTTGTAACCACCACCGGTGTGTCTTTGGTTACATCTTGGAAGCGGTCCAAAAAACGCTGTCCCACATCTCCTTCATCGGAGACAATGCGGACACAGTAGTTATCTATACCGAGGTCACTGTTAAGGTTGGTCATTTCCCGCTTCATTTGCAGGGCATGTTCTTGGTCTACGCAGAAAACGATAGTCTTTTCCATGGGATTGTGTTTTCGTAGCACCTGGGTTAGATGTTTTGCTACAGCTTCGGTCCGGCCGAGAATGGAGACAACCCTTTCGTAGTCTTTGGTGGAATACAACCCATCCGGTATTTCTCGCCCGAAGCGATCCTGTTGTCCTGGCGTAGGCCGCCATCCATCAGCATCAATATCAGTCACCACTCGCATCACCCGATACGGCGCAAGAAAACCATCCTCAATTCCGTCCTTAAGGCGATAGGTGTAGACCGCTTCTCCAAAGTATTCATAGGTGTCAAGGTTATCATCCCGTTTGGGGGTGGCTGTCATGCCGATATGTACAGCACTGGAAAAATGGTCAAGCACTTTACGCCAGGTGCCAGTGTAGCGGGGGCCCCCTCGGTGGCATTCATCGATAATGACCAGGTCAAAAAAGTCCTTGCCGTATTGACGGAAAATGCCCTCGCGTTCCCCCTGATCGGCCATGGTCTGATAAAGAGCAAAATAGACATGACGGCTTGTTTGTTTTTCATTGCCACTGAGTTTAGTCGCAGCCTCTCCGAACGGTGAAAAATCACCCGCCATGGCCTGATCCGCCAGGACGTTACGATCGGCAAGGAAAAGGATACGTTGCGCGTGGCCTGTCTTCCAAAGCTTCCAGGCAATTTGAAACGCTACAAGCGTTTTGCCGGTGCCGGTGGCCATTGTAATCATAATGCGGCGTTGTCCTTCAAGAAATGCCTCTACCGCCTTGTTGATAGCCCCTTCTTGATAATAGCGAGGTCGGTGAGCCGACGGTTCATAATGGTAGGAGTGTCGGGATGCCTGCAGTATTTCATCATCAAGGGGTTTTGCTTCTCGCTGACGCTCGAGTAATTCGTCTGGGGCTGGAAACGTATCTATGGTATGCTGCTGCTGTGTGTGAAAATCGTATTCTTCAATGTGGTGTCCGTTGGTTGAGTAAGCAAAAAGACAGTTCATCCTTTCAGCATAGTCTTTAGCCTGCTGTATACCTGCAGCGCAGTTTTTATCTTCTGCCTTAGCTTCGACGACTGCTATGGGTGGGGTGCGCGGCTCTGTGCGCAGAACGTAATCGACAAACTTATGGGGTTCGCGACTACAACTACCATCGCGGGTTGTGCGAACCCGCCCAGGCGGAGTTATTTCTTCTGCACGGACCAGTTCATCCTCCCAGCCTGCCTCTCTTAGTTTGGGATCAACCAACCGGCGTCTGGTGTCGGCTTCGTTTAAGGACATGGTGCCACCTCCTCCCGTATGTGTATTCTTTTGTGTAGTGTCCTTCTTCGATGTTTTTCAGCCAACTTCCTTTTTGACGAACCGTGCAAAGAGAAGAGTCTAGGGACTAAGAGAAAAGTTCTTTCACCCGTTTCCACAGGTTCGGGGGATTCTTTTGTTTTTCCCGTATAGCCGACAGCAATTCTTGATCTCGCCCTTCCAACTGGGCTTCCAGTTGGTCGATCCGATCCTGCAGTTGGGTAATCTCTTTGGATACTTCCTCGGACACTTCCTTGCGGATCTGCTTTCGGTGTTCGTTAAGTTTGATCTCCAGTACTTCCCCCAGGGCTTTCTGGAACTCATCTTTACTCACGGGCTTGCGAACCGGCACGATATCCTGGATGGCCCGCTCTTCTTCTATCTCAGAGGCTGGGATGAACCACTTCTTCCCGAACTGCGTATTCTTCTTTTCTGCCTTTAGCTCTCCCTTTTTTATGTACCTGCGAACTGTCCGGGGTGATACATCTAACATCTCTGCTGCTTCTTGAATATCGTAGAAGCTCCTGTCTTCGGACATACTGTCAACCCCCCTTAACACCTGAATCATAGGGAAGTATTCGTCAACCCCTGGACAGAGACCTTCAATCCCCTGCGGACAGGATATGATCTTATGTCTAGGGTGGCGATAGGGGTATGACATAGAAAACTCCAGCCTGTGCACTTCACCATGCTGCATGATGACCCCTATCAGGGCATATCGGATCCTGACGAATACACACTATTCGCTAGCACCCTCCGGTAACGAAGCCCTCATGGATCGAGGTTCGCGGATCGGGCCCTCCAATTTTTTCGTGATATACTACGTTTTATCCTTGACTTTGGCTCCCGGGTGGTGCAGGCGGGGATCGCAGGTGATATACTACGCAAAACAGTCCAAATACGTAGTATGACCAAAAGGAGGCGTTTTCCATGGCCAGGGGGAGGAAGCTACCGGAGGTGCTCACCGAAAAGAAGCAGGAGGCGCTTTTGGACCAGCCCAACCCGAGATATCCGACCGGGGAGCGGAACCGGAAGATGCTTCGGGTGATGCTCGATACGGGGCTTCGGATCTCGGAGGTCATTTATCTCAAGTGCGCGGCACGTGGGCCTCAT
>PUMG01000288.1 GCA_003551265.1 Halovenus sp. | reverse complement strand
GCCGTGAGGACAGCGCTCGGGCGAGGTCATGATGGCGATGGGTGAGACACCGGAGGCCGTTCTGACGGGCTTACGCTGTAACACCGCTTCGAGCTGTTCACGCTGGTCCAGCGGGACGAAATCCAGCAGCTCTGAGTTCTGGGGAACTTTCGGAGAGGAGTGTTTCCCACAGATCTCCTTTTTCGCCGCCTCGACGTCACCGCGCTCGATGTCGCCAGCGAGGATTCCCTCGACGAGTTCCGCACACGCCTGCTCGAAGGCGTCACTCTCCTCGGCGGTGTCCGTACTCATGGTCTGTTATCCCTGCTTCGCTCGAATAAGCGTGTCGCTTAGTAGTTATCCGAGTGTTTGCCACTCGCTTGGCTGTGAACCGATACCGAGAACCCGAACCTGTCGGTCGCCGTCGTGTTCTCTGAACTCGATGTTGGCGTCGAACGCCTGCTTGAGCACCTGCACTGTCTGGTCGTCGTGTGCTTCGGAGTTGAGCGTACACAGGCCGATGAACCCCGCTGATTCGAGACGCTGGAGGAGGACGTGACAGAACTTGAAGACAGTTTCTCGGTCGCTGTAACGAACCATCGTCGAGAGCGAGGTGAGTCCCATCCGACAGGCCGTGGCGTTCGAACTGCGTATGCGGTCAAGGTGAGTCGTGATGTTGATTCCGATGCCGGTCAGGTCAGACGGGTCAACAACCCTGTAGACGACTGCACCGCTGTCCAGGTGCTCGGTCTCTCTCCCACTTCTCGCCCGGCAGTCTATCGCAGCCAGCAACGATGGGTCGGCATCCGGCGTGTACGATTCGATCTCCCGGAGGGTATCCTCACCTTCCCCCTCAGTCGTCAGGATGATTCCGGACTCGCCCCGGCCGACACCGTGGGCGAGAAACTCGAAGAGGAGAGCGTCCTTGCCGGTCATCGAAGGTCCCGAGAGGAGGATACTCGTCCCTGGCCGGACCCCAGACAGCGCTTCACCTCCCAGGACGCCCGAGAGGTCGTAGACGTGTTCAGTTTCGTTCGACATCGCTCAGTTCCCGTATTGCTGCTATGAAATCGTCGTCGTCTTCGATACCACCGAGTGTTTCCGACAGTTCCTCGTGATGCTGTTCGATTCGCTCTAGGAGGTCACTGTACTCTTCGCTCGCTTCGAGTTCAGACTGGTTCTTGCTGGCCTGCAACGTCGCTGCTTTCTCCACCAGCGAGTAGTACTCCTGCAAGAGGGCGTCGTACGCTCTGCGTTCGAGCAGCTTCTCGACTGTCTGTGTGAGCTGGTCCCGCATCACGGGCTTCGAGAGATACGCATCGAAGCCCATCTCGAGAATGTCGAAATCTGGGTCCACTGCGGTCACCATGGCAACCCGACAATCAATTCCTCGGGCCTGTATCTCTTCGAGTACCTCTCGACCCGACAGTCCCGGCATCATCCGGTCGAGTAACACGACATCGACATCCTCGTCCAGTTTCTCGAGCGCCTCGTCCCCGTCGCCAGCAACGGTGACGCTATAATCGTCTCTGAGCCAGAGGTAGTACGTCTCCGCGAGGTCTTTCTGGTCTTCGACGACGAGTACCACTGGCTCTGAGTCTGACATCGAGGCTCTTTTGCGACTGTTGTAGGTCAGTACACATAGAGTTATTGGCACGCATTCAACACGTGAAACGGTGAGTTTGATAGCACATCCTGTTCCTTTTGAACGCTACCCACGACGTTCGAGAATCCGCTCGATAATCTTTCGAGACGAGAGTATCTCGGCATCATCGTCACACGAACGCGGTGGCGCTCGACGAACGGTACAGTCGATACCGCGAGCGTCGAGTTCTTCCTGAATGGCATCCTCCTCGTGATGCTGGTCGTGACCGAGCACGATGACGTCGGGTTCGATCCGTTCGACAGGCACGAAGATATCCTCGGGATTGCCGAGATGTGCCTCGTCGACCGCTGCCAGCGCCTCGACCATCTCGACACGCTGTCTGTCGGGGATGATCGGTTTCTCCTTGTGGGTGACGTTGACCGACCGGGCGACGATGACGTGTAACTCATCACCCATCTCGCTCGCTTCTTCGAGGTAGTAGACGTGTCCGGGGTGGAGGATATCGAACGTGCCCTGTGCCACGACCCGTCTCATCGCGTCTCCTCCGCGCCAAACTGCCTGTCGAGGTCGTCCTGAGAAAAGTCGAAGAACTCCTCTTCCGGAAGTTCAACGTCGAGCACCGGGAGGTCGACCGGTTCGCCGTTGCGGTCGAACGCCTGCCAGTCGTCACGTCCGTACGGCGCGCCGACGATGATGTGGACGTGGTTACGGTCGAACGTCGCCAGGTCGGCCGCGCTCGGGCGCAACACGCCGTTCGGGTGAGAGTGCACCGAACCCGCCGCAGAGAGGTCGTTCGGCGCGTAAATTGGTCTGAACTCCGCACTCACGGGGTTCGACTCGGTCCCCGGAATGACGAGCACTTCCGAGAGTACGGTTCCAGATTCCTCGAGTCCCAGCGTTCTCGCATCCTCGCCCCGGAGCATCCCCATGTACTCGTTTGGGTGAGACTCCTCGGAGGCCGCCAGCGCGAACTCGAGTGCCGATTCGGCGATGCCAAGTATCTCACTCGAGCGGAACAGTCCCATACGAACCACTCACCACCCCCACAATCTAAGCGTTTCGTCACACATCAGCACGCACTTACCGGCGAGACACGAACCAGGAGATATGCGAATCGCCGACCGACAGCAGGTCGACGGCGGCAAGGAACGAGTCACGCTCGTTCCGGAGACCGTCGACGACCTCTGGCACATCTCACACGTCATCGAACCCGGTGACCGGGTTGCGGGGGATACCACGCGCCGAATCCAGCGTGACGACGACCAGTTGCGCGACACCGGCGGGGAGCGCGAACATCTCTGGGTTGCTCTCTCTGTCGACGACGTCGAGTTCGCTCGCTTCGCCAATCGGTTGCGAATCAGCGGCACCATCTCCGAGTGCTCGCGCGAGGACCAACTCGGCCACCACCACACCATCAACGTCGAAGAACACGACGAAATCGAGGTCGAAAAGCGCTGGAAACCCGACCAGCGAG
>PUMG01000237.1 GCA_003551265.1 Halovenus sp. | reverse complement strand
TGGCTCGACGCTGCAATTGCACGATCTCGAGGGAGCCGTTACCGAGGACGTCCGGTGGAATCTCGACGTGATGGTACAGGACGCTCCAGGCGTTCATCCCGCCGGTTACGGCAGACACGTCGTAGGCGTCGGTCGCGCGACTGAGCAACGCACCGAGCGTACCGGAGGAGACGCCCTTTCCACAGATGGTGACCACATCATCGTCGTCGCCGATCACGGCCTCGAGGTCCTCGCGTCTGTCCTCGAGGCGTTCGGCTGGGTCGAACGGGAAGTGGCGCGCACCGGGGGCGTGCCAGGCCTCGAAGCTGTCGGCCGGGCGTGTGTCGAGGAGGGCGAACGAGTCACCGGCGTCGATCCGGTCGGCGAGCTGCTGGACGGAAATTGGCGTGACCATAGGCGATATTGGCGGGGGAGAGATGTAAACGCACGGTGGGCATGGATCAAATACCGTTTCAGAGGGTGAGCGGAAAGCGTCCACATCCCCGACCGACACCGAAACGCACAACCCTCCTGGGTGGGTATTCTCGAGGTGCGCGAGGGTAGCCAAGCAGGCCAACGGCGGTGGGCTTAAGACCCGCTCGTGTAGACGTCCTTGGGTTCAAATCCCAACCCTCGCATCGTCGCTGCGAACAATTCGTGAGCAGCGGCTCTCGAACAGGGATTTGAATCAGGGAGGGCGCACGCTCGCGAACGTCGTGAGCGAGACCGTCCGACCGTGGTTCAAATCCCAACCCTCGCACTTGTCACGAACAATTCCGTGAGTGACGGGTTCGTGACGCGGGATTTGAACGAGACCAGTCGCAGCCCGGGAAGGAGCGAAGCGAACGACCCGGACCGTCTGGGCGTTGTTCAAATCCCAACTCTCGCATTTCCACTCGCCGCCGATGTGACCACGCTCGAGCAGCGGCTGTCTCGAGGGGCGTGGCGTCTCAACCGTGAGGGTTTCCAAGGAAGATGAAGTCTCGAGCAGCAGGCCTCGAGTGCTCGAGAGTCACGATGCAGTCTCGGTGTCCATCTTACTGAACTGGTACCAGGTGCCGAGAACCGCCACGAAAAAGACGGCACCAATGGCGACGCGCAATCCGAGTTGCTCGAGGCCCGTCGCTTCAGCGTGGACGAGCGAGGCGGCCCATCCGCCGAGGATGACGGCGAACCCCGTTGCAACCACGATCATCAACAGGAGGCGGTCGGTTGTGAGGGTTTTGGCCATGATAACGAAGCGAGACGAGCCGGGGTAAGTGTCGCACTTGAAGACGCCGTGTCGGAAATCCAGGAACCTGCAGGCTGGCGACTCAGGACGTCAGGGCGTCGAGACAGCGACAATGGCAGGTTCAACAGGGGACACTGAGAACGAGCCGACTGAGCAGTCAGCCACAGACAGTCCGTCACGGATCGAATCGAACCGATTCGCCGTCGCCATCCTGCTCGTTACAGGGGGTGTCGCTGCGTTTCTCCTCGTGGCCTGGTTCGCTGGCCTCGTCGATCTAACCTGGTCGACACAAACCGACACGATTGCCCTCGACGAATTGCCACTGTTCGTCCTCGCCGTTGGCATCGTGGCCGCCGTCGTCGGCTGGAGCCTCTGGCGACTTTGGCGGATGCTCGAGGAATCAACACGAAGGTGAACCGACGAAGCTACCTTTTCGTTGCCACTATCGACGCCAATGACTGCGTTCAACGTTCGGCCGGCGACCCTGGCCGACGCGCCACAACTTGCCCATCTCTATCGACGAGCGTACGAAAGCGCGGCGACGCTCGGCTATCCCTCCCGCATGACAGACATCGATGCCGAGACAGTATCTGACTGGCTCGAGCGCGAGGCAACGACGCTCGTGGCTCTCGAGCAGGCGTCGACGCAGGCAAACCCCAAACAGGAACGGGACCCCGAAACAGTGCCAGCTCCGGACCCAGACGAACCCGGCCCCATCATCGGCACCGTTCGCTTGCTGTACGAGCGTGAAGAGCCCTACCTCGAGCGATTGGCCGTCGACCCCAGCTATCAGGGGTCGGGGCTCGGTGGGGACCTGGTCGACCGGATCGAGGACGTCGCGCGCGGACAGGATGCCTCGTGTATCCAGTTGACGACGTTCGACGGCCACCCGTTCTTGCTCGAGTGGTACGAACGTCGAGGATACGACCCCATCACCTACCACGAGTACGAGGATCGGCCATACGATTTCGTCACGATGGAGAAATCGCTCGAGACGGATTGGTGAGCACGACCGTCCAGTCACGACGGTCGGCCCCGACGATCACAGCAGTACCAGCACGATCTGCACAATGAGCGCGACCGCGGCAACGCCAAAGCCGAACAAACAGATCCTGATCCAGAGGGTGTACTCCGTGTACGGCGGATTCCGTTCGGCCTGCCACAGAAAGACGAGCCCCGTTGCGAGCAAGACCGGCGCCATGATGGCTCCCCCATCGGCACCCAGGGTCCCAGTGAGCCATCGCTCGAGCAACGTGAGGATACCCACGACGAGAAAGCTCCAACCGACGACGTGAGTCGGATTCATATCCGAAAATTCGCCTGCGAGTCAATAAACGCTCGGACTCGCTCAGTGGCCGGTCCGAAACGAGAGATCGAGTGACGGCGCGGAGTGGGTGAGCGATCCCATCGAGATGACGTCCACACCCGTCGCCGCGTAGGCACCGACGGTTTCGAGAGTTATCCCGCCGCTGGCTTCGGTCAGGACGTCTTCGTGACCGCTAGCCTCGAGTTCCGAGACGGCCCTGGCAACCGTCTCGGGTGTCATATTGTCGAGCAACACGATATCCGCACCGGCGGCTGCAGCCCGACGGGCGTCCGCGACGGACTCGACCTCGACGTCGAGCTTGGTGACGAACGAACTGCGCTCGTGAAAGTGCTCGATGGCACGTTCGAGCCCGAGCTCTGCGATGTGGTTGTCTTTGATCATCACCATATGCGAGAGGTCGAGCCGGTGGGTATCGCCGCCACCGGCGACGACGGCGCGTTTCTCGAGCCCTCGTAGCCCAGGAGTTGTTTTCCTGGTTGCGGCGATCCGAACGTCGTCGTCGTGTTCGCGGGCAATGGAAACGACTCTCGCGGTTT
>PUMG01000304.1 GCA_003551265.1 Halovenus sp. | reverse complement strand
TGTCGCTCGCCTGGACAACCGGCAACGGAGACCACCGGAGACTGTCGACGGCTCTCTCGTTGCGATGGGTGGCTTTCTGCCGACAGCGGCGGGCTACGAAGACGAGCGCTCGGTGTCCGGTGGGGCGGAACTCCACCGGATGCGGGTTGCGCCGACACACCAGGGTCGTGGATACGGCAGGGCGCTGCTCGGTGAACTCGAACGGCGGGTACGTGACGCCGGATTCGACCTGTTGCTCGTAACGACTGCACGTCGTCAGCAACGAGCAGTACGATTCTACGACGCTGCAGGATACGATGAGGTCGACCGCTCCGAGTACGGCGAGTACGAACTCGTTCACTTCGAGAAATCATACTGACGGACGAAAATCTCACAGATTTTCGCCCGCCAGTATCCGAGACTCGCGAACCTGAAGTTTGCTCATCACCGGCCTATTGGCCGGTTCTTCGCGTCCTCTGGTTCGTCACTGCGTCGTCCAGCCGCCGTCGACGACGAGACACTCACCGGTGACGAACGACGCCATGTCGCTGGCGAGAAAGAGCACTGCGCTGGCGACTTCTCCTGGTTCAGCGAACCGTCCCGCTGGCGTTCGTTCGGTGAGTTTCTCGTACATCTCGTCGTTGGCTTTCAGCGGTGCGGTCATGTCGGTGTCGACGTATCCGGGGGCGACTGCGTTCACCCGCACCTCGGGTGCCCAGTCGAGGGCCGTGCTCTTGGTCAGCCCGACCAGCCCGTGTTTGGAGGCGACGTAGGCGTGCTGGCGCTTGATACCGACGACGCCTGCCGTGCTCGCGACGTTGACGACCGCGCCACCGCTGTCGAGGAGGTGTTCTCCAGCCACACTCGTACAGGTGAACGCCGCGTCGAGGTTCACTTCGAGCGCCCGTCGGAACTCGGTCGTGTCGACCGTCTCCGGCGTGCCCATCGCTTCGACTGGATTGATGCCGGCGTTGTTGACGAGGATGTCGACGCCGCCGAGTTCGTCCTCGACCGTCTCGAAGAGAGTCGAGACGGCGTCACTGTCGGTCACATCGGTCGGGACCTCGACCGTTTCTCCTCCGTGCTTGCGGACGGTTTCCGCTGTCTCTTCGACATCAGTCGGTGTTCGAGAGACGGGGACGACGTCCGCCCCGGCAGCAGCGAGCGTCCGGGTAATGGCCCGGCCGATACCTCGTGTTCCACCCGTGACGACGGCGACCTGGTCAGTGACGTCGGGTTCGGTTGCTACCATAGCTCCGGGTGTGTGCGGTGGCACAAAGCATCTTACGCTCGCTTCGCGCGTGTGATGCGCCAGCGAAGGAGGTCAATCGCCGACGGAAGTCACTCACCAACTGTTATGAGCATCGCCGCCGATAGCCGTCGTATGCACAGAGATGTCGTGAACCCCCCCGAACTGGCAGAGCCGCGCGGGTTCAATCACGGCCACCTCGTCGAGGGTGGTCGAACGCTGTATCTTGCAGGACAGGATGCGACCGGCCCTGATGGCGACATCGTCGCGCCCGGCGATCTCGTCAGACAGTTCGAGCAGGTGATGGAGAACCTTGCCGCCGTCGTCGAGGAGGCGGGTGGTTCCAGCGAGGATATCGTGAAGCTGAACCTGTTCGTCGCCGACCGCGAACAGTATCGCGAACACCTCGGCGAGATTGGGCCGATATTCGCACAGTACGTCGACGAGTACCCGGCGATGGCACTGTTCGAGGTCAGCGGCTTCTTCAAGGAGGACGCACTCGTCGAGATGGAAGGGTTCGCCGTTATCGACGAGAGCGATGACGACAGTGTGTGAGTGTGAGAAGCGATGAGAGAACGATTCGAACTGACGGAGCGACACGAGAGACAGCGCGAGCAGGTCAGAGAGTTCTGCGAGCGAGAGATCGAACCAGTCGTCGAACACCACGAACGCGAGGGAATCTTCCCGGAGGAAATCGTCAGAAGCGTGGGTGAGGCGGGGCTGACTGGCGTTCCGTTCCCGACCGACGTCGGCGGGGAGGGAAAGGACTACCGGTCGTTCGCCGTGACTGTCGAGGAGTTAGCCCGGTCGTGGAAACTCGTTGCTGGCGCGGTGAACATCGCCTGTGGGCTGGTTGGCTATCCGCTCGAACGCTTCGGCGACGACACCCAGCGTGAACAGTGGCTGGGGAACGTCTGTGCTGGCGAGTGGATTCCGGCGTTCGCGCTCACCGAACCGGAGGCGGGAAGCGACGCGGCAGGACTCGAAACGACGGCCCAGCGCGACGGCGACCAGTGGGTCCTTGACGGGCACAAGGTGTGGACGACACACGGCGCGGTCGCAGACTTCATTCTGGTCGTTGCACGCACCAGCGAGGGCGAGCGCGGCCACGACGGCATCAGTCTCATCGGCGTTCCGAACCCGCACGACAGAGACGGTGTCAAGGTGGTGCGGAACATCCCCTGCATGGAAGGCGACGCCGCAGTCGAGAGCGAACTCCGCTTCGACTCGGTGCGGGTTCCGGCCGAGAACCTCGTCGGCGAGGAGGGCCGAGGGTTTCGCTACATCATGGAGGGACTCGACATCGGCCGCCTCGGAACGGCCGCACAGGGGGTCGGCATTGCACAGGGGGCGTTCGAGACAAGCAAGGAATTCGCCGACGAGCGCGAACAGTTCGGCCAGCCGATTCGGGAGTTTCAGGGCGTCGGCTTCACGCTTGCCGACATGGCGACGGAGACGGAGGCCGCGAGGCTTCTGACGCTAGCTGCAGCGGATGCTCGTGACCGGGGTGAGCGAATCACGAAGGAGGCAGCGATGGCCAAGACGTTCGCTACGGACGCCGCGATGGAGATCGCGACGGACGCCGTACAGGTGCTTGGCTCGCGTGGATACTCCAGGGACTACCCTGTCGAACGCTACATGCGAGAGGCGAAAGGAACGCAGATATACGACGGAACCAACGAAATCAACAGACTCGTCGTTCTGAACCGACTCTACACGGAGTAATGCCATTCCTATGACAGACACAGAGGAACGACTGACGTTCGAAGCGCTCACCGTTGGACAGACGTGGCGGCCGGGACGGGCCACCTTCACTGAGGAGGGTATCCTTGCGTTCGCACGCGAGTTCGACCCGCAGCCGTTCCACACCGACCCGGAGGCGGGCAAACGACACTTCGACGGGTTGATCGCGAGCGGCTGGCACACGGCGGCGGCCTGTATGCGTCCGTTCGCGACCGAGGTACTGTCTGAAGTCGCCATCGTGGCTGCGCTCGGCATCGACGACCTCCGCTGGCACCGGCCTGTCGAACCCGGCGACACGCTCGACATCGAGGTCACAATCACCGACAAAGAGCTGTGGGACGACACTCGGGGAAAAGTGACGTTCGAACTCACCGGGACGGCCCAGGATGGAACGTGCTCACACTCCCGCAAGGACCTCGTCCTGGTCGAACGAGACTCCCTCGTCGAGCACTCATCAGACGAACAGAGGAAAAACTGATTACAGTGGTGTGAGTGAGTGAGCAGTATGCTCGAACTGAACGGGGTCACCAAGACGTTCGGTGGTCTCACAGCGGTCGACGACGTCAGTTTCTCCGTCGAGAGCGGGGAACTGGTCGGTCTCATCGGCCCGAACGGAGCCGGCAAGACGACGCTGTTCAACAGCATCACTGGCGTCCTGACGGTCGATTCGGGGACGATTACGTTTTTCGGGCAGGATATCACGGACGCGAAACCGAACACGGTGAGCCAGCACGGCATCGCGCGGACGTTCCAGATTGTCCGGACGTTCGACGAGTCCACGGTGCTCGAAAACGTGACCACAGGGGCAGTGTTCGGAGCCAGCGAGGACCGCTCGATTCCTGAAGGTCAGGAGGTGGCCCGAGAGTACATCTCCTTCGTTGGACTCGACGGCAAAGCAGAGCTGGAGGCGAGTCAGCTGACCATCGCTGACCGCAAACACGTCGAACTCGCCCGGGCGCTCGCGTGCGAACCAGACCTGCTGTTGCTCGACGAACTCGGAAGCGGACTCACGCCCATGGAGATTGATGGCCTCTGTAAGACGATAGAACGCGTCCGCGACGAACTGGACGTGGCGGTGTTCTGGATAGAACACATCATGGACGCTATCATGGGCACAACCGACCGAATTCTGGTGCTCAACGAGGGACAACTCATCGCCGACGGGACGCCCGAGGAGATTCAGCGCGACGACGACGTGTCACGAGCGTACCTCGGAGGTGTCGAACTGTGAGCGACGGTGTGGTCGTCGACAGTATCGACGTCGCTTACGGAGACCTGCAGGTGCTCTGGGACGTCTCGCTCGAAGTATCGACTGATGATACAATCGTTGCACTCGTCGGACCCAACGGTGCAGGAAAGACGACGCTGTTGAAGGCGATGTCCGGATTGCTTCGACCAACCGCCGGGTCGATACAGCTCTTCGGGACCTATAGTGCAACGCTTTCTCCTTCACAAATCGTTCGTCAGGGGTTCGTTCACGTTCCCGAGGCACGGAATCTGTTCACAGAGATGTCTGTCGAGGAGAATCTCCAGATGGGTGCCTACACCAGGCGTGACAGCTACGAGGAAACGCTCGCCGAGGTGTACGAGACGTTTCCCGTGCTCGAAGAGCGGGCCGAGCAGGCTGCCGGAACGCTCTCGGGTGGGGAACAGCAGATGCTCGCCATCGGGCGCGGTCTGATGGCGAAGCCTCGAATTCTCGCGCTCGACGAACTGTCGGTAGGTCTCGCGCCACAGTTGACACAGCGAGTGTTCGAGAAAGTCGACCAGTTGAGCGACGACATTACAATACTGTTGACGGAGCAACACGTCAACGAGGCCCTCGGTCTGGCAGAACGGGCCCTGCTGCTCGAAAATGGGCGCATCATCGCCACGGGGACCGGCGAGGAACTCCTCGATTCGGCACACATCAGAGACGCGTATCTCCGGGCGTGACCGGTTATACGTCGTCGAAGTCCCACTCGTCCGGGTCGAACGCTTCGATCGGGTCGCTTCTGAAGAACTCTTCGAGTCGCCACTCCCCGTCGGGGTCGTACTCCGGCGGTTCGAAGTGCATCGGCGAGAGCATGTGGACGAGGTTCTCGACCTCACCGTAGTCGACGTACTCGATGGGGTTCGCGAGCAACACGTCGTGCTCGACGTCACGGATGCCGTCGGCGATGTCCGCCGGGTCGGTGGAGTCGGCTTCCTCGATTGCGTTGGCGATAACCTGGACAGACGAGTAGCCGTAGGCTTCGTGGGTGTCGAAACGCTCACCGGTTTCTTCGACGTAGCGCTCGGCCACCTCGTTGAACCTGTCGGTGAACGGGTCCGAAACGTGCTGGTGGAGGAACGTCTCGGCGTTCTCGCCGAGTGCCCCGACAAGCACACCCGGAGGCAGTCCAGCACCAACGGTGAAGTCGTGACCAACCCCGATTTCACGCGCCTGGTTGTGGATGGCAATTGACCCCGGAGGATGTCCAGAGGCAAGTATTATCTCGACGTCATCCGGGAAGTCACGAATGAACGGCGAGAAGTCACTCTCGCCGAGGGGTGTGAGTTGCATGTCGAGGTTGACACCGTCAGGGAGTAACGCCTCGATAGTCGTCTCGACGCTTCGACCCCACTCGTAGTCACCGTTTATCGCCGCTATCTCGGTGTACCCCTCCTGCTCTATCAACCCCATGACAGAGAGCATGTCAGTCACGGCGGAGTGTGACCCCATCCGGAAACAGTACCGGACGTCCTTGGGAAGAATCTGGTGGGAGCCAGCCATGTGGAGTATCAGTGGAACCTCCATCTCTTCGGCCGTCTCGCGGGTCGCAATACCGACGTCACTTGAAACCGGTCCTGCTAGCGCAACTGCGCCGTCCTCTTCGACCATCCGCCTGAATGTCGTGTCCGCCTGGCCAGGGTTGCTCTCGGTGTCCGACTCGGTTATTTCGAGGTCTCGCCCGAGAACGCCGCCGTTTTCGTTTATCTCGTCGACCGCGAACTGCATGGCGCTGCCGTGTACCTGTCCCCACGCCGCGAAGTCTCCAGACAGCGGCTGTAACGACCCGATGGTTATCGGCCCATCCTCGTCGTCATCGTCACCCAGACAGCCAGCGAGTGCACCGAACGCTACTGCGCCACCGGTTGCTTTGATAAAGCGCCGCCGTTTGGTCCGTTTCAGCGAGTACTCGCTCTGAGAAGTGTTGCGTACCATTGACACACACCAGCACAATCCACGGGACAGCTATATAAAACTATGTAGCGCTCTGACTCGTGTGCTCGTCAATCCACGCTGTCAACTCCTCTCCTGGAACGAACCCGTCAGCGAGACGTGCGACCACCTCACCGCCGACGAACAGGACGAGCGTCGGAACACTGCGCACGTCGAACCGCTCGATGAGTGGCGGATCCTCGCGGGCGTTGGCGAACACCAGCGAGACACCGGTCTCTCGGGAGACGTTCGAGACGACTGGCTCCATACTCGCACAGATACCACAGCCGTCTGTGTACAGCATCAACAGCGTCCTGTCGTGTGACTCGACGAACTGGTCAAGATCCGCTTCGGATGTCACTCGTGCTGGGTGTTCTCTCTCGTCCGTATCAGATGGAGTCCGTTCCATACTCCCTCCATCGCGGGCGACGGATAAGACAGTGACTCTCACTGTCGTCCCAAATACTTTTGTCGGTCGATACCCACGTTCGAGCAATGGAACGACGACGGTTTCTGGCACTCGGTGGTGCCGTTGCTGGTGCAGGTATCGTGACGGCGACAGTGACTGGCCGAGGCGGTGACACCTCCCAACCAGCAGAACAGGGCCGACCTGCGAGCCACGAACGACAACAACTCGCTGGCAGTGACGACCAGGACATCGAGAGAATCGAAGCACTCGCAAGCGACTCCCCGGAGAGCCTCTCTGATGAGCAGATCGAGATACTCCTGTCCGCTCACGAAGACCACACAGGCTGTCCGCTGTGTCAGGGATTCCGCATCGGCGGCATCTCATCAGGCGGCCCCTGACGGGACAGGATTGTTCGATTCTTCGTAATGGTTTTGAGGCGGACTCACGAATAGCCGTATATGAGTGGCGAGCCAGCTGATGAGGAACTCGAACGCATCCGTGAACAGAAGATGAAACAGCTCCAGGAACAGGCAGAGTCACCGGACGAGGAGGCTGTCGAACAGCAGCGACAGCAGATGGAAGCCCAGAAGAAGGCCATCCTGCGACAGTATCTGACGGACGGGGCACGCAAGCGTCTCAACACGGTCAAGATGTCCAAGCCACAGGTAGGCGAACAGGTCGAACAGCAGATTATCGCCCTCGCACAGAGTGGGCGTGTGCAGGGAAAGATTGACGAGGACAAGATGAAAGCACTCCTGCGCGAACTGACCCCTGACTCGAAGAGCTTCGATATCAAACGCCGGTAGCATGGACGTCGGTGTCCTCTACAGCGGCGGCAAGGACTCCACACTCGCTGCACTCACGCTCGAACCGTTCGCCTCAGTTACCCTCCTTTGCTGTACGTTTGGCATCACCGACGACTACGAGCACGCACTCGATGCTGGCGAACGCGCCGGTTTTCGGACTCGGCGTGTCGACCTCGACCCGGAGGTGGCTCACGCCGCCAGAGACCAGCTTGTCGCCGATGGCTTCCCCAGCAACGGCATCCAGACCGTCCACGAACACGCGCTGGAGACGGTCGCCGCCTTCGAGTTCGATGCCATCGCCGATGGAACCCGCCGGGACGACCGCGTACCGACAGTTCCTCGCTCGCTCGCACAGAGTATCGAAGACCGCCACGACGTCGCCCACCTCGCCCCCCTCGCTGGCATCGGCCGACGTGCTATCGACGCCATGGCCGACCAGTCGCTCCTCGTCGAAACTGGGTCCTCGTCATCGATTCCGAGCGGAGATTACGAAGCCGAGCTGCGGACGCTTCTGACCGAGAGGGAGGTCAACGAAATTTTCCCGCCACACACTCAGTCACGGGTGATGGGTCGGCGCAGGTAAATTCGAACGGACCGGCGAACGAGGAACTGCGTATATGGACTGCTCTGAGTATGTCAGTCCTCGTACTCGACGTCGGTAATTTCCATCCGCACGCCTCCCGTCTCGCTTTCTATCGCGCGGATCTGCCAGCCGTGGGCTTCGACGATACCGCGGACGATTGCAAGTCCGAGACCAGTTCCGCCGGTCTGTGTCGAGTACCCTCCCTCGAACACCCGCTCGCGGTCGCTGGCTGGGATTCCTTCTCCGTCATCAGAGACGTAGAATCCCGGCCTGTCGGGCAGGTCGCCAACGGTGATTGTCACGTGCTCGCCACCGTGTGACACCGAGTTGCGGAACAGGTTCTCGAGCACGGTTGCCAGTCGACTGCGGTCTGCACGGACGGTTCTGCTGGTCGTACACTCGATACTTGATTCGCCCGTGTCGACGTTGCTCCAGCACTCTGTGACGAGCTCGTCGAGTCGGACCGGCTCCGTTTCACCCACTGTCTCACCCTGACGGGTGAGGGTGAGGAGGTTCTCGATGAGCTGTTCCATTCGGTCGAGCGCCCGTTCGACCTCCGGGAGGTGCTCGCTGTCACAGCTCCGTGCGGCTAAATCGAGCCGGAGCATCGCCACGTTCAGCGGGTTGCGGAGGTCGTGTGAGACGAAACTCGCGAACTCGTCGAGTCGGTCCTTCTGGCGCGTTAACTCTTGCTCTTTCTCTTTCTGGAGGGTGATGTCACGGATGGTGACCAACAACCCGTCGATTGGCTCTTTTCCGAGGTAGTTCTGTGTTCGAGATTCCATCCACCGCCAGCTCCCGTCTTCGTCTATGACTCTGAACTCCGTTCTGACGATGGTGTCGGGGTCGGCGAGCGCGCGCTGGAAGTCATCACTGGTCGCCTCGATGTCGTCCGGGTGGATATATTCGAGAGGACTCTCACCCACGACGTATCGTTCCTCACGGTCTAACAGCGGAGACGGTGCACTCTGATACTGGACTGTCATGTCCTCGTCCAGCACGACGATGATGTCGGGAGAGTGCTCGACGAACTGCTCGTATCGCTCTAGCTCTCGTTCACGCTCTTTTCGCTCGGTGATGTCAGAGAAGATGGTGATACACTGGCCGTGTCTGGGCGAGAACGCCGATATCTCGTAGTATCTGCCGAGCGGTTTGGAGTACTGCTCGAACCGGGTAGTCGTCCCTTCGAGGGCGACTTCGCCGAACTTCTGGATGAAAGGCGTCTCCTCGATGCCGTCGATAACCTCCGTCGCACGCTGGCCGAGGACCTTCTCTGCCTCGACGCCAGTCAACTCCTCAAATCGACTGTTCACACGCCTGTATATGTAGTCGATTGGCGCTCCGGAGTCGTCGGTCACGACTTCTTTGACACCGATGCCCTCGAGAGACTGCTCGAATAGTCCTGTCAGCAACTCCTGTCGTTCTCGTTCCCAGGTCACGTCCTCGTACACCCACAGGTTCGCCTCGCCGTCGGGAAGTTCGTAGGGAACGTACGCCCGCTCGAGTATCCGACCGTCTTCGAGGAGGAGCTCTTCGCCTGTCACCTGCTCGCGCGAATCGAGCGCCTCTTCTATCGAGGAGATGAACGCCTCGGGGTCAGCAAAGACGTGTGTCATCTCCTCGGCCACCTGTGCACAGTCGCGTCCGATAGTCTCACTCAGCTCACCTTCCACTCCGAGTATATCGCCGAGCGTCGTGTTCGCCGCGAGGATGTTCCGGCGCTCGTCCTCGACGAGCACGCCGACGGGGAGGTTCTCGACGAGCGTCGAGAACACTGTTCGCTGCTCTTCGAGGTCGTGTTCACGTACCTTCTGGTCGGTGACGTCTGTGTAGACCGCGAAGCCGTCCATCTCATCATCATCGCTGATTGATATATCTCTGAGGTGGAAATATCGGTCACCGTCGCGGGCGCGTCGTCTGACCGTCTCGTCGAGTGGTTCACCCTCTATCGCCCGGTCGTCGAGTTCGTCTGCCTCTGCCAGCAGGTCTTCAGGAACAATGAGGTCATTGACGGACCTCCCGATTGCTTCGTCTTCCTCGTAGCCGAACGTCTCTGTGAACGCCTCGTTCAGTGCCTGGATGTGTGGCTCATCGCCCTCGTAGTGGTAGGCAACGGTTGGCTCGGGGAAGTTCTCGAAAAGCGTCGAAAAGCGTTCTCGCTCGCGCTGAATCGCCTGTTCGTGGGTCTTGCGGTCGGTGATGTCGGTCATGAACCCGTCGAGTATCTCCACGCCGCTGTCGGTAGTCCCTACCTGCTGACCGCGCTCCCAGACCCACTTCTCGGTCCCGTCTTTGGTGATGATTTGATAGGTCAACTCGTAGCTGCCTGAACTCTCCAGTTGTGTCTGTATTTCCTCCCACACGTACTCCGTGTCGTCGGGATGAATGACTGCTTCCGCCCACGAGACTCCCCTCTCGAAGAGCTCCGAGGTGGTGTAGCCTGTGAGTTCTTCGACGTCACCTCCGAGGTAGAGGTCCTCCCATTCGGGCGTGTTCAGACTCCGATAGACCAGTCCGGGGAGGTTGTTCACGAGGGTCTCGAACTGGCGCTGTGATTCGCGCTGTTCAACGGCGTTCTCGATGCGGTTTGCCAGCACGGTGAACTGCTCTGTCCCCCCTTTCTTCTGGAGATAGTCGGTGACACCCGCAGAGATGGCCTCGCTCGCAATCTCCTCGGTTCCTTTCCCGGTGAACAGGATGAACGGCATCTCGGGGTCGTGTTCGCGGACCTGGCGAAGCAACTCGACGCCGTCGACCCGGGGCATGTCGTAGTCGCTAACGATACAGTCGAACGACGTCTCCGCCAGACGCGACAGCACCCTCTCGGGGTTATTTTCGGTCACTATCTCGAAGGATTCGCGCTCTCTGTGAAGAAGCGTCTCGACGAGCTCGGAGAACGGCTGGTCGTCGTCGACGTGGAGAACCCTGACGGAGCCGTGCCGGGACATACGCCCCTTTTGTTCGTCTCGTATATATATCCTGATGCGTATGAGGGAGTATACCGGTCGACCGGTACAACTTTACCTCCGGCCGTACCGCCGCAGAGACATGGACAGACTCGTCTTGACCGGTGCGCTCGGGACGCTCGGCCGGTGGACGGTTGAAGAACTGGCAGACGACTACGAGATTCTGGGTGTCGACGTTCACGAACCACGAGACGGCTCACCGTACGACACGGTCGAGTACCTCGGGGCTGACCTCACCGAACATGGTGCTGCGTGGGAGATTCTACTCGATGTCGAACCCGACGCGGTCGTCCATCTCGCCGCGATTCCCGGGGCAGGTCACCGCACAGAGACTGAAACGTTCCTCGACAACGTCGCCAGTACGTACAACGTGCTCACGGCGGCGGGTACCGCTGGCGCGTCCGTCGTCTGGAGTTCGAGCGAGGCGACCTACGGCGTGACGTTCCGCGACGAGCCCCGCCCGCTCGAGTTCCTCCCGGTCGACGAGACACACCCACAGCGTCCCGAGGACGGCTACGGCATGTCGAAGGTCGTCGGCGAACTCATCGCCGAACGGACGATGCGTCGCTACGGCGTGGACGTCACCTCTATCCAGCCGTCGTGGATTCAGGTTCCCGGCGCGTACGAGACGCCCACTATCAGGGACTCGTTCGACCTCGACTCACCGACTCCCTCGGGCAGTCTCTGGTCGTACGTCGACGTCCGTGACGTGGCGAGCATGGTGCGCGCTGCACTCGAAACCGAGGTGGGGGGCCACGAGGCGTACCTCGCGGTGGCCGAAGACAACTACATCGACGAGTCGACGGCAGCAGCTATCGACGCTGCGTGGGGCGACCTCGCGCCCGAGTGCGACCTTGACGGCGACGCTGCCGCGTTCTCGACAGCGAACGCCCGGAACGACCTCGGCTGGGAACCCAGACACTCCTGGCGCGAGGCCGAAACGGCTTCCGTCTCCGGCCCGCAACCCGGCCCATGAAACTCGAAGGTAGAGCCGCAGTCGTCACCGGCGCGAGCAGCGGTATCGGACGGGCAATCGCAGTCGCGTTCGCACGCGAAGGTGCCAGCGTCGCACTCGCAGATATCCGGGAAGATTCGCGCGTTCCAGGGGACGAGCACACCACGCTCGAACTCGTCGAATCCGAAGGGAACACAGCGTTCTTCCAGGAAACCGACGTCACCGACGACGGCGCTGTCGCGGCGCTGATGGCGCGCACAGCCGACACCTACGGCGGTATCGACATCCTCGTCACCAGCGCGGGGGTCACGAGCGACAACCCCGCCCACGAGGTGACCGACGACGAGTGGGAGCACGTCCACGACGTGAACGTCAGAGGTATCGTCCGGTGTGTGAAACACGCACTGGCTCACCTCAGAGAGAGCGAACACGGGCGCATCATCACCATCTCCTCACAGCGCGGGCTTCGTGGTGGGGGCGACACCGAGAAGGCGGCCTACGTCTCCTCGAAAGGAGCGGTGACGAATCTCACCCGCCAGATGGCACTCGATTACGGGCCCGAGGGCATCGCAGTCAACGCCATCTGCCCGGGTCCAGTTGAGTCCGGGATGACGCCCGTCGAAACTGACGAGCAGAGACAGCGCCTGCTCGATGGAATTCTGACGCCGTTCGTCGGCCAACCCGAGGACATCGCCCCCGCAGCAGTGTTGCTCGCGAGCGATGGCGGCCGGTTCATCCACGGTCACAACCTCGTTGTCGACGGCGGCTATCTGGTGAAGTGACACAACTCTGTGTGTCGTCTGTCGGGAATCCAAAGAGCAATCATCACACAATCCTGAACTCCGGGTATGACCGCTTTCGAGACGCTCAGAGACGGTGTTCGGGCCCGACCGGTCACACTCACCGCTGTGCTGTCGGTTCTCGGCTACGGACTCGTCGTCGGGACGTTCGCCGGTGTCATCGACTTCTACCCCGACCTCAGTGAGAGTACCGTTGAGCTGTTGAGTCACCTCATTGCAGTCATCAACACGACCTCGCTCGTCGCACTTCTTGCGGGAGTCTACTACATCTCGAAGCGCGACATTCGAAAACACGGTATCTCGATGACAATCGCGTTCGTCCTCATCCTGCTGTTTCTCGTCGTGTACATGTTCCGTGTGGGCGGCGGCGAAACCAAGGCTATCGTTGCACCCGACCTCGTGACGCTGTTCTATCAGGTGATGCTCGCAATCCACATCATCCTCTCTATCGTGTCAGTGCCGGTCGTCCTGTACGTGGTGTTGCTCGGCCTGACGCACACGCCACAGGAACTGGCGAACTCGATGAAAGCGACCGTTGGCCGCATCGCCGCGTTCGCGTGGATTCTCAGCCTCTTTCTCGGTATCGTTACCTACGTCATGTTGAACCACCTCTACGAATCCGAACCCTTCGGCGCGTTACTCCTGTTCGGACTCTGCAGTTTGCGGCCGCTCTCGTCGAAATGCGCGAAACAGTAATACGCACGAAACCCCGATACCGGTCTACAGCATGGATGTCGAGGTCAGAGGTGTCGGACCGGAAGCACCGTTTCTTTGCGCACGCGACCTGTTCGAGACCGAACAAACCGTACGACGACCGGTGACAGTGCGCATTGTCGATGACCCCGACGAGCGAACCAGGGTCGGCCACACCGACGACCGCCACTGGCTGACTATCTCCAGACACGCAGCGACGAGTGCAATGGCGCGCGAACTCGCGCTCCACGAACTCGCGCACATGCACCACTACGAACAGGACCACCCCTCACACGTCCAGCCGATGGAGGAAGCCATCTATCTCGCACTCGCTGGACGGACCGTCGAACAGCGCAAACTCACCCACTGCTATCAGATTGCCAACCACATGAAAGACATCTACGCCGACGATATCTGGCTGGAGGTTGCGCCCGCTGACAAACTGGTCTCGTTTCTGGAAGCCAGCCTCGCAACGGCGCTCGCCGACCGCCCGTCCGACCCACCGACGTGGACACGACTCACCCCCGCTTCGGACCC
>PUMG01000026.1 GCA_003551265.1 Halovenus sp. | reverse complement strand
TCGACATTGGATAGCCTTCGAACGT
The DNA here is from genome assembly GCA_003551265.1 of Halovenus sp. Taxonomy (GTDB): domain Archaea; phylum Halobacteriota; class Halobacteria; order Halobacteriales; family Haloarculaceae; genus Halovenus. Next base: position 3,065 of record PUMG01000026.1, on the reverse strand, counting down.
CGTTGCAGCAGCTGCAGCAGTCCCGGGCGCGTTAATCAAGATTGCAGAGATTGCCCCACCGTACATCGCCCCGCTATAGATACTGACGAGCAAGATAATCGCATCACCCGGTTCCATCGGTGCAGTGAGTGGAAGTAAAATCGCCATCCCAAGCGAGGGTCCAAGCCCTGGAAGAGCCCCGATGATGATACCGAGGAGGACACCGCCAATGAGCCAAAAGAGCGTCGAACCGCTGAGAATCATCCCGATTCCCTCGGCGAACGCACCGAGACTCATCGCGAGTCACCTCCAGCCATTGAATCCATCTCGCAACCATATCTGGTCATTGATTCAATCTTGAGAATACATTTTGTCATTGACTCCACCCCGCAAACACATCTGGTATGAACACTGTGAGTTCTGGTGGCTCGAAGAGCAACCCGCCATCGATGTCGAGACCAATCACTGCATAGAAGCTGAATGCAATCACGAACGCGACGACAGCGAGGACTGCAATATCTCGCTTTGACCGGCCGAGTGCCGCCAGATACGCTGCAACGAACGCGGGTGCAGCCCATAGCAACCCTATCAGGTATCCAAGGACGACGAAACCGACCGACGCGAGAGCGGTAAACAGTCCGCCGTGAATTTCGTACCCGGCAATCTCAACGTAGCGCGTCTCTGCTTCGGTACCTGTGTCATCTGTCTGTTCTTCGTGAGTACGAGACTCCTCTGGCGACTCGGTGTTGTCCTGCTCGATTGCGTCTTCGACCTCTGCCTCGGATTTCTCCTCAATTTCATCGATCACGTCGTCATCGACAGTCTCCTCGAGCATCCCTTCTTGATCTTCGACAAAAACATTCAGCGGCCACGGCAGATACGAGCGAAAGAGCAACAGCAAAGCGCCGATGACTGTCGCGGCGGCAGTAAACTGTGGAAAGGCGGCTGCCCGGTCCGAGAGATGGCGTGACTCGATGAGGAAAAAGAGACCGACGGCGAGGAAAAAGATCAAAAGCGCATGCTCGGCGGTGACACGATTTTTCAGTGTTGAGAGGTTCATGTGTTCCAGTAGTCTGCTATTCGTAGGTATCTGTTTGCCCACTCAGTGCAACTCGATAGCCAGTGGCACGTCCGAGTTGGTCTGTGGCCGTGGTGAACAACGGCGGTGTGCTGTCGAAGTTCTCACCTACGCATCCGCTCGAATTTCGTCGAGGTCGACAACCTCCGGAACCGTTTCGAGAACGCTCGCGAGGAGGTCGTCGGCGTCGTCGGGACCGCCGTAGCTGACAACGTTTCCGGAGTCCTCTGCGAACGACTGTACCTCGTCCGTCTCCGTGGCGTCCTCGATTGCCTCAGCAAGCTGCTCGATATCGTCGCGGTCGGTGTCTGGCGGTGCCCAGACGGAGACCTGCAACTGTGACAGGATATCGACAGGGTCGCCAGGTGAGCCGTAGCCCTGCTCATCGAAACTCGTCATGTCCGGGAAGACACCGCTGCCCTCACTGACGAGACCGACAACCGGGTCAAGGCGACCATCCGCGACACCTGCTTCAGCACCAGTATCGGTTCCAATACCGACGGGAACCTCATCGCCCATCACTGCTTCTGTGACGTCGCCACCACCCTCGTAATCGATGTACGACTCCCATGGCAGTCCAACATCATCACGGAGTACGCGTGCGACGACGTCAACCATCGTCCCCTGTCCCTGTCCGGCAATCTGAGTGAACTCGCCTTCCTCGTATCGCTCGATCAGGTCGTCCATGTCCTCCACGCCGTAGTCACTGTTGGCGTAAATCATGTAGCCGAAAAAGCCCATGATGGAGACACCAGTCATGTCACCAATTTCGAAGTCTGGCTGCTGAATAAGCCACGAGGTTGGCGTCGATGGTGGATTGAACACGACGACTCGACTCCCGTCTGGCTCTGAGTTATACACTGACTGAGTCCCGACGAGACCTCCCTCACCCGGTTCGTTTTCGAAGGTAATTGACCCGTCGTAGAAGTCTCCTGCAGCACCGATGACCTCGCGGGCGAACGTGTCTGTACCGCCACCCTCTCCGAATGGAACTGTTACGGTGAGGTCTTCGTCGTCCCCCAGACACCCTGCAATCATCGTTGCCCCCGCTGTTGCGACAACACTCGTTTTCAAGAATGTACGTCGACTTGTCTGTACCATACTAAAAGACGGATATGCCGCTATTTAAACCTATCTACGACTCCTGTCGGCTATCTATTATCCGAGTGAAGTACAGAGGTTTTGACCATTCACTGCAAGACTGGCGGACAGGATATTTAAAATTTGGATAATAAAGGCAATCAATAGATGTAGGCAAAGGCGCGACCAACTAGCCACGGTCGAGGATGAGTGAACCGTCGGTTTTCGACCCTCAGGTCTCGTACTCGACCATCACGACTCGACCGTGTTTCTCGTCTGTGAGAATCCTCTGTGTGGCATCCTCACCGAGACTCTCTTCGGCCCGTTCGACCGACGCCGCTTCGGCGGATTCGAACACGAACGTACGTATCGCTCGCTGTGGACTGCCACCGTCGTCGATGTCCGTGAACGTCGTTGCAGTCGCCGCTATCGAGGAGTCGTCCTCGCGGCGTGACGCCGACAGCTGCGGTCCAGCCGGTTGCAAGTCCAGAATGAGACTCACCGCAGGAACCTCGTCACGGAGATGAGGGCCACCGCCGTGCCTGGCGTCGATGAACTGTTCGTACTCCGGCGTCAGGATAATCGCGTCGTCTCCGACAGCGAGTTCGTCTCCGACGACGGTGTATCCCTCGTACTCACCGGTAACAGAACCACCCTGTGACTCGAGGTGTTCGACGACGCTGTCGCTGTTGAACTCACCGACGTAGAGTTCGCCCATTCCGCCTTCGGAACCGGACACTCCTATCAGCAACTCTCCTTGGTGTGAGTCCGGGTCGGTACCTGTCGAATCGGCGAGGTTCTGTCGGTGAATCTCGATGGCCTGCCATCCCTGTTCGATTCCTTCGGCGAAGTCCTGGTAGACAAACAGTGTCTCTCGACCGTTTCCGTCCCCGTGGGGTGCCTCCGGGGCAAGCCACTCCGCGAACGG
>PUMG01000356.1 GCA_003551265.1 Halovenus sp. | reverse complement strand
CTGCTTCCAAAACGAGACGTCGCAATCAGAGTCATTCCCGTTCTCTTGCTCGTGTTTCTCTTTTCAGCATTTGTGAATTTTTTATGATATTTACACCAGATCCTCAGACGGGAGGGATGACCGGACCTGTTGACAGACTCCAGGCGCGGTGAGGATATACCGGTCGACGGAACGATTGATAGTTCTCACACGGTACGGGTGGGTTGAGAACCTCTCACAGATTCCGTCGGCCGGTATACCATCTGTGACCAGTGAACAAAGAGGAATGTATAAATCCACACTGGTCGTCGTATAAATACACATTCTATGGCCGCAATCGAACTCGACGGACTGACCAAACACTTTGGCGACGTCGTTGCTGTCGACGACCTTGACCTGACCGTCGAGGAGGGTGAGATATTCGGCTTTCTGGGACCCAACGGGGCTGGAAAGTCGACGACAATCGATATTATGCTCGATTTCATCCGTCCGACGGCAGGAAGCGTCAGAATACTCGGCTACGACGCACAGACTGAGAGCCTCGACGTTCGTCAACGGACTGGGGTTCTTCCCGACGCCTACCACGTCTACGACCGACTGACGGGAAGACAGCACCTGGAGTTTGCAACCGAGTTGAAATCGGTGGACGACGACCCGATGGCGATGCTCGAACGCGTCGGTATCGCCGACGCTGCCGACCGAAAAGCTGGCGGCTACTCCAAGGGGATGAAACAACGCCTCGTCATGGGTATTGCACTTCTCGGTGAGCCCGAGTTACTGATTCTCGACGAACCGTCGACGGGACTCGACCCGAACGGCGCAAAAGAGATGCGAGACATCATCAAAGCCGAGAACGACCGCGGCACGACGATCTTCTTCTCCAGTCACGTGATGGAGCAAGTCGAGGCGGTCTGCGACCGCGTCGCCATCATCAACCGGGGCCAACTGGTTGCCGTCGACTCCGTGCAGGGACTGCGAGCGACGACTGGCGCTGGTGAAACTCTGTACGTGGAGGTCGAGATGTACTCGGACGACGTTCTCGAAGCGATTGCAGGTGTCGATGGCGTCGAACACGCCGTGAACGAAGGAGACCGAATCCGGCTCACACTCGGTGAACGCTCGAAGTTCCGAGTCCTTTCAGACATCGATGAGATTACCGCAGTTGAGGAGTTTTCTGTCGTAACGTCCTCGCTCGGAGACCTGTTCATTCACTACACGAACGACGAACAGGAGGTGCGCAGATGAAAGCGCTCACAGTGGCAAAGAAGGATTTCAGAGACGCGGTCCAGTCACGCGCGCTGTGGTCACTCGTTGCTGTCTTCGTCGTATTGTTGCTGGTGACGACGTACGCGTACGTCGAGTTCCCCGAGATGTTCGGGCCAACCGGTGAAGCCTCCTTCGAGGGGCTGGTCTTTTTCACGGCCGGTATCACAGGACTGTTTATTCCGATTGCAGCTATTATCGTCTGCTTCAAAGCCCTCGCAGGTGAGCGAGAACTCGGAAGCATCAAAATCCTGCTGTCGTTGCCAGTCGACCGGTCGAGCGTCCTGTTCGGGAAGGTGCTTGGTCGTGCGTCGGTGCTCGCGACCGGCGTCACCGTGGGACTGGCAATCGCGCTCGGCTTCGGCTCGCTGTTGCTGGGGACTGTTGACGTCGTCCCCCTCGTGTTGTTTCTCGCGTTGACGCTGGTGTTCGCTGGGATCTATGCGAGCATCATCGTCGGGCTGTCGGCGACAACTGGGTCGACGACACGGGCGACGACGCTCGCAGTCGGATTTTTCGTCATCTTCGAACTCGTCTGGGATGTGATACCGCTTGGAATCGTCTACATCGTGAACGGCTTTTCGCTCCCGACAGAGTTCCCCGACTGGGTGTTTCTCGTCATACAGGTCTCGCCGTCGGACGCCTACTTCACGTCGGTTATCGCGTTGCTTCCAGAGGCCGCTGCCGATGTGGGCGCTGGAGTGACCGGAAGCGGAGTGGAGGTTGAGCCAGTCGACGCAGAGCCGTTCTACGTGACACCAGAAGCCGGACTCGTCTTTCTCATACTCTGGCTGGTCGTCCCTCTTGCACTCGGCTACTATCGGTTCACGAGAGCAGACGTGTGATATCGGGAGTATCGTCCGTCACCATCGATTCTCGCCGATGCCAACACCACCGGTGGATTTTTATATTACTTTGGGTTATTTGACGGTATGAACCTCCCGACACCCAGCGAGTTACGCGAGCGCCGAACCGACCTCGGTCTGACACAGAGCGAGGTCGCCGAGAGTGCGGATGTCTCCCAGCCACTGATTGCCCGAATCGAGGGCGGGGACGTCGACCCGAGGCTGTCGACGTTACGGCGGATTGTGAACGCGCTTCAGGAGGCCGAAGGTGGCCTGCTTCGAGCGGTCGACCTGATGCACTCTCCGGTAACGAGCGTCGAACCCGATGCAAGCGTGAGTGAGACGACCGCCCTGATGAACGAACGAGGGTACTCACAGGTACCAGTCATCCGTGGCGGAACGCCGCTGGGTCTGATAGGAACCTCGGACATCCGACGGCGCTCCGAAGATAATGTCGGTGACCTACCGGTTGCGGAGGTGATGCGCGAGGCAGTCAGTACCGTCGAGCCGGATGCGCTGATCGACACTGTTGACTCACACCTCGACCACAACGACGCCGTGCTGGTCGTCGAAGACGGCGAAACTATCGGCATCATCACCGAGGCGGACATCGCTCGCCACCTTTCCTGATAACAGTCCGCACCTGTTCACGCGTCGTCTTCTTCTTCGAGCAGCTCGAAGGTGTCGACGATTTTGAGCGGGACGTCCCGCAGTGCGCCGCCGATGTCACTCTTGGCGATGCGCTGGGCGTGTTCTGTGCTCTCGGCGTTGAACACTTTCATCTCCAGCATCAACCCCACGAGCGAGGTGTCTGCGGCGATGAATGCCGAATCGAACGGTTCGCCACACGCGGGACACTCGGTGAAACCCACCTCAACTTCGACGTACTCCATGTTCTTCTCGTTGAGGCGCTTGCCTGCTTCGCTCACCGCAACACCGATGGCGTCGTCGATCTCCTCAACGTCGTGAACCAGCCAGGCCGCTTCTAACACAACACGATAGTCCATATCTCACCTCACTCGGAGCAGATACTCGTGTGTTTTGATTTTCTTTGACAGCGACCACGTCCGTGTACGTTCCAGTTCATTGCTGTCCAGATGAATTCGTTTCATAATGTTTTTATACCAACTTATCGAACCACTCTCCTGGGTTGCGAATAGATGACACGAGACAACCTGACACGGCGAATCGTTCTGAAACTGGCGGGTGCTGGACTGGGTGCAGCTGCACTGGGGGGTGTAGCGTCCGGCGACGAACTCGATCCGGTCGACGACGACAAGTACATCGTGGGACTCGAAGCCGACACAGCGGTTGAGGCGGTGACAGACCTGGCTGAATCAGTCAACCACCAGCTCGATTTCGACGATATCGGGAGGGTTGTGTCCGGGACGTTCGACGAGGAGACTGTCGAGCGACTTCGGTCGGACCCGGACGTTCGGTACGTCGAGAAGAACGGTCGGATGAAAGCGCTCGGTGAGACGGTTCCGTACGGAATTGAACTAACCGACGCTGATGACGCGATAGACGAGGGCGAGACGGGAGACGGCGTCAGCATCGCCATTCTCGATACGGGAATCGACTCGACACACGAGACGCTGGAGACTAACCTCGGCAACGGCTGGGCGGCCGACGGCGCAGAGTGTGGCTCGGGCGGTGGCTGGCCGTTCTCGGCGGACGAAGAGGCGACCGACGAGGAGCTAGACGGTGACGACTGTGACGAGGACTGGGACGACGTTCAGGGCCACGGCACACACGTTGCGGGGACGGCCGCTGCTGCGATGAATGGCATCGGTGTCAAGGGCGTCGCACCCGATGCGACACTCCATTCCGTCAAGGTGCTCGACGACAGCGGTGGCGGCGACTTCGACGACATTGCAGCAGGTATCGAGTGGGCGGCAGACCAGGGCCACGAGGTCATCAACATGAGTCTCGGTGGTCCCGAGAGTGCGGCCGTCAGCGATGCCTGTGACTACGCGGCGACTCAGGGCGTCGTGCTGGTTGCGGCGGCAGGCAACGACGGGCCGTGTACGGACTGCGTCGGCTCTCCGGCCGACCACCCTGAGGTCATCGCTGTCTCGGCGACGGACGAGAACGACGACCTGGCCTCGTTCTCCTCGACAGGGCCAGAGATAGAGATCGCCGCACCAGGTGCGGACGTTCTCTCTTCCGTTCCTGGTGACGACTACGACGAGTTCAGCGGCACGTCGATGGCCTCGCCACACGTCGCCGGTGCGGCAGCATCTGTCATCGCAAGCGGAACCACCGACCGTGAAGATGTCCGTGATGCGCTCAAAGACAACGCAGAGGACATCGGACTCGGGGACAACGAACAGGGCTCCGGCCGGCTCAACGTCCTCGATGCAGTCGATGACGACGACGATGACGACGACCCTGACCCACCAGACGTGAGCATCGACATCGAGACGGACCCGGCAACTGATGTCGATGAGACGACAGCGACGCTCAACGGTGAACTGGTCGACTTCGATGACACTGACGAGGTGGAGGTCTGGTTTGAGTACGGCACCGTCGGAAGTGGGTTCCCGAACTCGACTGCTTCGACTACCTTCGACGACCCTGGCCCGTTCAGTTCGGATGTCTCCGGACTGAGCGACGGCACGAGTTACGAGTTCCGCGCGGTCGGTGAAGCCGACGATGTCGAAGAGACCGGCGGGGTCGAGACGTTCACGACCGACGAGGACGACGACGGCGGTTGTTTCATCACGACTGCGACCGCGCGTGACGACGCCACGCTCGACTCGTTGCGGCGGTTCCGTGACGACTCGATGGCTGCAACGCCACTCGGTCGTGGGATGGTCGGTCTGTACTACCGTATCAGTCCACCGATTGCCGACACGCTTGCGCGCCACCCCGACAGCACCGCGACCGGTGTGACGCGCCGACTCGTCGAGATATGTGCCTCGCTCTCTGACCGACAGGAGGAGACGGACTCACGGGTCGCGAGCGCATCGCTCGGCGTTGCCCTGACTGGGCTGTACGTCGTGGGTATCGTAACTGGCGGTGCTGGCCACGCCGGACTCCGACTTCGGGAGTTCCTCTCACGGAAGTAGACGAGTTACAGCTACACATTCGACTTTTTTTGATGTCACTGACGGCGAACCGCAGAGTACTGCTCGACTTCGGCACGCAGACGCTCACGCAACGCGTCGGGAGTCGTTTCGTCGTCGAACAGCGCTTGGAGGTACTGAACCAGGCGTTCACTGGCGAGCAGGTCCTGGACGGTGACGTACAGGGCACCCGCCTCGAGCAGGTCGAGCGCCGTCGACACGTCGCCTGTCCGGAGTATAATCTCGGCGTCGAATCCGAGTGAGAGCAGGCGCCTCGACACCGGGTCGGAGTCGATTGTCGAGAGAATCACTCTGGCGTCCTCGACGTTCGCTTTCTTCCAGGTGTAGCGCTCCATCGCGTCACCGAAGACGAACGCGTCACACTCTCGTCTCACCGTTTCGAACTCTGTCGGGTCGTTCTCGACGACGACGTAGGGCTGGTCGAACAGCTCACAGGTCTCGACGAGCTGTCGACCCTGTCTTCCGTACCCAGCGATAATGACGTGGTCGGCCAGGTCTTCGGGCACGCGGCTCGATTCGTCGATTTTCCTGTGTTTCCCGGCCAGCAACCCGCGGTCGGCGACTGCCCGGTAGATCTGCTCGTTGTAGCGCTGACTCAGACTCGAGGTAATCATCGTCACGGCGGCGGCGAGAATAATCACATCGAACACGTCCTGGGTGAGGAAGCCAAGAATCAGCGCCTCGATGGCGATGATGAGCGCGAACTCGCTCACCTGGTCGATGCTGAGGCTCGTTAGCGTCGCCGACCGCGCCTCGTAGCCCTTGTACAGCAGGATGGCCGTGGTGACGATGGGTTTGACAACGGCTGTCAGCACCACCAGACCGGCGACGAGGAGCAGTTTCTCCACCGAGGCTGTCATCCCCATCTCGACAAACGGGAGAACGATGAGTGCGCCGATGGTGGTGAAAAAGACCGCGACGAAAAAGTCACGAACCGAGGTGAGTCCGTTGAACAGACCGAGGTACTCGACAGGGTCGTGACGAACCGCCAGCCCCGCAGCGAACGCGCCGACGACGATGGAGACCCCGGCGAGTTCCGCTGCGCCGATGAACACCACCAGAATCGAGATTACGCTGATTATCATGAGTTCGTCGGAGTCACCGGCGAGTCGGCCGATTAGAGTGAACAGGTAGTGATTGACCAGCGCAGCCATGACGAGCAGTGTGAGACCGTAGCCAAGCTGTGTCGCAATCGGGTCGGCTTCGAGCGTCCCGGCCCCGAGGACGAGCAGTATCACGATGGCTGTGAGGTCCTGGACGAGTTGAATCGACTCCGCAAGCCGCCCGCGAACGAGGTTGCGTCTGATTTCGGTCTGGAACAGCGCGACGCCGACGATGGTCGAAGAGAGCGCCACAGCGATACCGAGGTACACCGCCTCTTCGACCGGGACGCCAACCAGCACACCGAAGCCGAGACCCAGCGACCCGACGACCAGTATCTGGGCGACTGCGGCGAGTTCGCTGTCACCGAGGACTGTCCGGACCGCCGAGAGGTTGATTCCGACCCCGAACGTGAACACGAGCAACGCGATGCCGAACTGTGCGAGTTCGAGCGTCTGTCCTTCGTCGACGAAGAGCCCACCGACGATTCCCGCGAGGATGAGAAGCGGGACCGTCGGCAGGTCGAATCGGTTGGCGACCAGAAGGAACGGTCCGGCGACGATGAACAGAATTGCAACCGTCGTCAACAGCTCAGTCATCCAGACCACCTCGCAGACGCTCGGCGAGGTCTGGGAACGGCTCGTTTCGCTCTATGAGCTGGATGTCCGCTTCGATTGCCTGGTCGAAGACCTCCCGGTTGTCGAGGTACGCTTCGAGGTACTCTGCGAGGCGCTCGGCAGTGAACTGTGCGCTCAGGATGACACAGTGTGCACCCCGGTCGTAGAGTTTCTGTGCGTCGTCTGCTGTTTTTGCCTCGACGAACACTGTTGCGTCGTCACTGACCTCCCCGAGCAACGCCTTGTTCACCTCAGTCTGCACTGACGACGAGAGGACGAAATCTGCTTTTTTCAGTGCCGACTCTTTCCGAATTATGGAGTTACGGAAGTCACCGTAGATGGCATCGTAGCCATTCTCCTGGAGTGTCTCAATGTGGTCTGTTCTCCGGTCGATGACGACGACGTCCTCGTACTCTTGGTCGAGTAACGAAAGCGCGTTCCGTGTCAACTCGTCGTAGCCGATGACGACAGCGTGGTCTTTGTACTCTTTTTTCCCTCCCTGGAACTCGTCGCCGGTGTCCCACCGTGAGAGTGTGGGCTCGAGCCGTTCGAACAGCTGGTGATTGAACTCCATGAAGTACACGGAGACGGACATCGTGAGCAGTGCGAGTAACGTGAGAAAGCCCAGTACTTCGACGTCGATGAAATCACCCTGGAATGCGGCAACGCCGACGATGATGCCGAACTCGCTGATCTGTAGCATGCCGATGCTTCCCAGGAACGTCGTTTCGAGGCTGAAGCCCTGCCAGTTGATGAGGAAGAAAAAGATGAGGAACTTCGCGACCATCAACACTACGGCGGCGATGACGGCCTCCTCCGCGTAGAACAGCAACTCGTCTGCATCGAGCGAGAGAGCGACCGAAACGAAAAACACCATCACGAACAGGTCCGTCAGCGGGTTGACCCGGTCTTTGAGTTCGCTGCTGTAGGGCAGCTGTGCAAGCGCCAGTCCGGCGAGGAACGCCCCCATCTCGATAGAGAGGTACGCCTCGATACCAAACGGCGACAGAAAGAGGTTGATTTCGTCGGAGACGAACACGAACAGAAACGCCCAGGAGAGTGCAACGAGGAAGAACACGTCCTTGTTGTCGGCGACACGTCGGAACACCGGGGGGAGGACGTACTTCGATGCACCGATGGCTGCGACCGTCAACAGCGCCACGAGAACGAGCACGACCACCAGCGTCGTGGCCACCTCGGCGACGTCGTCGGGGCGGCCAGCAGCGAGCACCGCCAGCAGAATGACGACGACGATGTCCTGAACGAGCAACACGCCGACGTCGATTTTGCCGTGGAGCGATGTCGCCTCGTCCTTGTCGGTGAGCATCTTGATGACGACCGCAGTCGAACTGTACATCACCGCCAGCCCGATTATCAGCGCTTCGAGAGTCCCAAATCCGAGCGCCAGCGAGATTCCGACCCCTGCGATGGCGACCAGCGCCATCTGTGGAATCGATATCTTGACGATTGGGGCCAGCACGTGACTGATTTCGTCGATGCGCATCTTGATGCCGAGCAAAAAGAGCAAGAATGCAAGCCCCAGTTCCGAGAGCGTCTCCGTGAGTTCGGTGACCTCGACGATTCCCAGCGCGGCCGGACCCAGCACCACGCCCGTGATGATGTAGGCGATAATCGTCGGCTGGCCGGTCTGTCTCGCCAGAAACCCTGCGACTGTTGCGCTCAACAGGATGATTGCGAGGTCAGTCGTCAGAGCCACCTCTGTGACCATCGTATTGAGACAGGTGTTTTATCGCTCAGACATTAACGGTGTCGGTGTCTGTTATACCGGTCGACGGAATCTGTGATAGATTCTGGACCCGCCCGTGCCGTGTAAGAACTATCAATTGTTCCGTCGACAGGTATTGGAGAATTGAAAGTCGTCTTCGACCGTGACCAGGTCACACGTCACTTTCGGTACGCGTGACGTTAATTCCTCACGTACCGGAGTCTAGTTCGAGGACCGTTCGCAGGAGTTGTTCGAGTGTCGGATTCCGATGGTACGTGATCATCTGATACTCTCTGTGGTAGGTCACGACTCCTGTGTTCTCCAGTCGGGGCAGGTGGTTGTGGAGCAGTTGAATCTGAACCGCATCCGTGGCCTCTTCGCCACCTTCGACACTCTCTGGCGAGACCAGTGCTTCGGCTGCAGACTCTATCGTGACGTCTCGCGGTGCTTGCTCGACGAGAAAGACGAGCAGACGCCGTCGCTGTGGGTTTGCGAGCAGCGAGAGTGCATCGTCGATAGAGAGGGTGTGTTCGGATTCATCACCTCGAAAAAAGGCGCTGGACGTGTTCGCCTCTCGCACCTCAGACTGATTACCTCCATCTACCGCATCCTCTGTCTCGGTCATACCGCCTCGCTATTACCGCCCCTGCTACTTAAGTAAAGTCACCATTGGTTGATGTGTTCTGCGGTGGACAGTGGATGGTTGTCCGTTGTATCCACCTGTGAGACTCTCTCACTCCGTGCTGGTCGACACGAACGTGAGGTCTTCGACGACATCGTCGAGCGTTTCGAGCGAGTCCTCGACGGTTTCTCCGGGGAGGGTAACGTGTCCCATCTTCCGGAGGTGGTACACCTCACGCTTTCCATACCAGTGAAGCGCACATCGCTTGGTTTCCAGCACGCTTTCGACACCCTTGAGTCGTGCAGGCTGTCGTCGGTCGACATCGCCGAGTATGTTTGCCGAGGCGGTCGGACACCGTCGTTCGGTCGTCCCGAGTGGCAGACCAGTCACGGCTCGCAGATGCTGTTCGAACTGCGAGGTGTAACAGCCCTCTATCGTCCAGTGCCCGGAGTTGTGAGGTCTTGGGGCGACCTCGTTGAACAGAATCTCCCCCGCTGTGGTCTCGAACAGTTCGATACCGTAGACACCGCGTCCTTCCATCACCGACAGCACGTCGAGTGCAACCGCGCTCGCGCGCTCGCGCACATCCGAAGATGTTCGAGGCGGTGACACTGTCCGGCGAAGAATCTCTGCCTCGTGAACGGTCTCCGTGACGGGGAAGGTTTCAACCTCACCCTCGCCGAGACAGCCCATCACGGCGAGTTCGCGCTCGAAATCGACGAACTCCTCGACCATCGCAGGTCCGTCGATTGCCTCGAAGGCAGACTCGACATCTTCGGGTCGTTCGACCGGGATGTTCCCTCGCCCGTCGTATCCCCCTTCGCGCGCTTTGAGCATTGCTGGATATCCAAGCTCGTCGAGCGCATCGCGGAGGTCGGCGGCGGAGTCGACCGGCCGGAACGCCGGGACGGGCACGCCAGCCTCACGCAGCCGACGCTTCTGGACGAGTTTGTCCTGGATGATGCGTAACGTGTCGGGGTGTGGGTGGACGGGCGTGGCCGTCTCTTCGCTCACTCGTTCGAGTGCATCGGGGTCGGCCAGTTCTATCTCGAAGGTGAGGTAGTCCGCTCGCTCGCCGAGTTCGCGTATCGTGGCTTCGTCGTCGAACGCACCCACGACCTGTTCGCGGGCGACCACTGAGGCTGGCGCAGCTGGTGTCGGGTCCGAAACGACCAGTTCGATACCGAGCGGGGCGGCAGCCTCTCCGAGCATCCTGCCGAGCTGACCACCGCCGACCACTCCGACGGTCGTCCCTGGTGACGTGAGTTGCATACAGCGGCTTCTCTCGCGGCAGTAAAAGTCACCCTGTTTTGTACCTGCTCATCTGATGTCCGCGCCGACTGCGTCACCGACACACTCGAAGCCGTCACGGTCGAGCAACTCCAGCAGCCCCCGGTTGATGTCACGGGCGACGGTTGGGCCCTGGTACACGATTCCGGTGTACAACTGGACGAGGCTCGCGCCCGCACGGATTTTCCGGTAGGCGTCAGCCGCGGTTTCGACCCCACCGACGCCGACGACAGGGACGTCAGTCCGTTCGGCGACGTATCGCACCATCCGGGTCGCGCTCGCTTCGATCGGCTTTCCGGAGAGTCCACCTTCTTCTGCGCGATTGGGCGAGCGCAGCGACGCCGGACGTTCAGTCGTGGTGTTCGTCGCAACTATGCCGTCAAGGTCAAACTCCTCGACGATAGCCAGTGCGTCGTCGACCGCGGGTTCGGGAAGGTCCGGGGAGAGCTTCACGAGGAGTGGGGCTGCGCCACGCTCTTTGAGAGCGCCGAGGATGGCGGCCATGGAGTCGCGGTTCTGGAGCGCTTCGAAGCCCTGTGAGTTCGGACAGGAGATGTTCACGACGAAGAAGTCCGCACCACCGGCGACTGCCTCGTAGGTCAGACAGTAGTCCTCGGGGGCGCTCTCCGGGTCGACGTGCTCGGATTTGGCGATGTTGACGCCCACGGGGACGTCGACACTCGTCTCTGCCAGTCGGGCACCGACCGTGGATGCGCCCTGGTTGTTCAGCCCCATCCGGTTGATGAGCGCGCTGTCTTCGCGCAGTCGGAACATCCGTGGACGGGGGTTGCCCTCCTGGGGGTGGGCGGTGACGCCACCGACCTCGATGGACCCGAACCCCAGTGCTGCCATCGCGGGCGGAATCTCTGCGTTTTTGTCGAAGCCTGCTGCCAGTCCGACGGGGTTCGGGAACGTCTGTCCGAACGCGTCGATTTCGAGACGTGGGTCAGACACGTGAAATCGGTTCTGGACCAGCGAGCGAAGCGGTGTGTGCTGGAACGCTCGCAACAGCGTGTGCGCTATGGAGTGAGCAGTCTCCGGTGGGAGTCGAAACAGAAGGGGTTTTGTGAGGCTGTAAAGGCTCATGCTGTCAGTTCGTCTCGTCGATGGCCTACGGGTTCCATGCCGCCCGCTTCAGAACTCGTGGTCGACCTGGTCGGGGTCGGCTTTCTGGATGATTATTTTGTTGTCGCGCACCCGCACGAACACCTCGTCTCCGATATCCATACCAGCAACAGCCAGTTCGTCCTCGTGCAGGTTGATGTGGACGTTGTGATACTCGCCGTCTTCGTCTTTTGCGCCACTCGGACTCAGTTTTTTCTTCCGTACCATCTCGGTATCTTATTCAGTCCTTCACTGCACCATGTACTTAAGTCTACCGCGCGAGAGTCGGTGCTGACCGAGTGCATATCAGTCTGTTGATTTATCACGACTGATTCGTCCGGGTTGGGAGTCGGTTTGACGCCATCTGCATCTGTTTTCGACGGTCGAACCGGGGGCAGACAGGCGTTCTTCTGTGGTGCGCGCGAGGCTCAGAACCATCCAGGGACCCGTTATTTCCACCGAAATTCACCTGAAACCGTAACGTGTGGAGTGCCCTTTATAAATGATGTCGCCGCCGCCACCCGATTTTGGGGATATATTTATTATGGGTCATGTATTGATTTGACATGGAGTAGAAACCATGGCAGGAGAAAACGACAAGCGCAATTTCGCGCTCCGAACGGAAGATGGTGAAGAGCCGAGCGTCTTTTCCGGAAAGACGCCACGACAGGCAGCACTGAAAGCAGCGCGACGACTTGACCCGGCCCCATCCGAGGCGGAGGCCGACACAGAAGAGATTCGTCTCCGCGAGAAAGGTGAACACAAGGTCCACATCTACGAGGGCTGGGCCTGGGAGGAAGAAGCTCCCGACGACAAACCGGACTGGATGCCCGAGGAGATAACGAAAGGCAACGTCGAAAAACAGGGCGTCGAGCACCTCGACGAGATCTGAAGGCACCCGGTGTTGGCCTGCGTTGATGACGTCGGTCCATTCTGTACATTTTCATCGATGAACCGAGAGTGATACCGACAGACACTTCTGGCGGGTCTTCGTCGACGAGCAGTCTCGACACGTCTCTCGCCCAGTGGTCCCACCACCTCTCTTTCGTGCGTGCGCACGCGTGGTGGCCGTACCAGACAGCCACCTACCGAGCTAAATACCAGACAGCCACCTACCGAGCTAAATACCAGACAGCCACCTACCGAGCTGGAGGCCCTGCCCAATGGCGACACTTAGGTGGCTGTGACCCGACCAGCCGAGTGCGTGGTTCTCACTCGACTGGACCACACGCAACAGGCGTGGGATGACAGGTCGGTCTCCAGCCACGCAACACGCAGCTCTTCACACCGTATTCGGTACTGACAGGGATTCTCGGACGTGTACGTGGATTCTGGCCACGACCTGCTGTTGCTGCTGGCGTGTCTTGTGAGCGCATACCGATGCGCCGTTCGTTCGACGGTCTTAAGTCACCCCTCCCCCTCGGATTCGAATGCGAAGCAGCGCGGGAGCGATGTCCCGCCGGACCACAACTGGTTCGATGCCCTTAAGTACAACAGGGCATTTCGAATCAAATGCAAACCGCTTGACTCCGGTTCGGTCCGGAGCAAGACAATCCGATGCCCTTAAGTATACCAGGGCATTCCGGAAGGATGCAAACACGGTCTGGCCGGGACCGACGACAACCCGGCTGCACCGGACCCGAAACCGATGCCATCTCGAAGGGTTTAAGACCCGTTGTGGCGTATGTTCAGGTCCGAAAGAAATGAGGATTCCACCCCTGCGGTCCGCCGTATAGATGGGATCTGATGTTAGCCCTGGTAGTTCGGTGACACTCGGTCGGTTATCGAGTGTCCCGAGTCGATAGCAACTAACGCAACACACAGATTATTCTGTGTGCTTCCGCCTAACCTGCCTCCATCACGGAGGCAACATTCCGGTTGATCCTGCCGGAGGTCATTGCTATCGGAGTTCGATTTAGCCATGCTAGTCGCACTAGTTCATACTCGTGGCGAAAAGCTCAGTAACACGTGGCCAAACTACCCTGTGGATGAGGATAATCTCGGGAAACTGAGGGTAATACTCAATACAGCTGCCATGCTGGAATGCAGGCAGCTGGAAACGCTTCGGCGCCACAGGATGTGGCTGCGGCCGATTAGGTAGACGGTGGGGTAACGGCCTACCGTGCCAGTAATCGGTACGGGTGATGAGAGTCAGAGCCCGGAGACGGTATCTGAGACAAGATACCGGGCCCTACGGGGCGCAGCAGGCGCGAAAACTTTACACTGCACGACAGTGCGATAAGGGAACTCCGAGTGCGAGGGCATACAGTCCTCGCT
>PUMG01000125.1 GCA_003551265.1 Halovenus sp. | reverse complement strand
TCCGTCGTCTCTGAAAGAGGTGTTTCAGCCTCACTTTCTGTGAGTCCCGTGGTGGTCTCTGTCGTGATTCTATCCACGGCTTCAGTGGTGGTCGCACTCTCAGAGGATTCGGTTGTGATGGCATCCTCTGTGGGTGGGCCAGACTCGACAGCAGTTTCCGATGATTTCTCAAGTGGTTCGACCTCGTCAGACTCCTCGTCAGCGTCGTCGGGGGTAACGAGCGGGGCGATGCTGTCGTCGAGTTCGATACCGGAAGGCCGTGAGGCGCCTTCGTCGGTGTCAGTCTCTCCAACGGTGTCGTGCAACTGTTCGAGCGAGTCCACGTCGTAGTACGCACACAGCGCAGTCGTGAGAGTCCGGCGAACGATGGCGGCCTCACCTCTGGGTGCTTTGATGCGCTGTGGTCTGCCGTCGACCGAGAGGACGATGTACGTGGCAACACTCCCCTCTTCGAATTCGAGTCCAGTCACGTTCTCGTAGGAGAACTCCTCGTAGTCCTGGTCCCAGAGATACCTCCCGATGTGTTTGACGAGTCGTTTCTCGGTGATGATGAGCGTTAACTCGCTGAACTGGAACACTCCCTCGACCGACTCGTCGCTATCGATGACCGACGCAGTTTCGAGGATACCACCGAGGAGGCGTTCGAGCACAGGCTCTGTCCTGCCACGGGGCACGGTGAACCGTTCTTCGCGGTCGATGTAGGTGAGGGTGAACGATGTCTTGCGACGACCCTCCGAGACGTCGAGGCGCTCGACGTCGTGGTCGTACACTTCGAGGGATTCGTCGCTCAGCAGCCGCTCTCCGCGGTAGAGGAACGTCCGTGTCGGCGAGAAACAGATGAGGTCTTCGTCACCGAGGTTGACTGCAGATTCCAGCGTCTCGTCACCGAGTTGTTGCCTGATTCGTTCCGGGACCTCCATGCTGTCGTTGTCCAACCCTGTCGATATAAATCCGCGGGTCGTGCCACGCCGAAGACGTCACTCCAGCGAGTTCTCGATTGTCGAACGATACTCCACAATCGTGTCTGCCTCGGCGTGGATGTTCGTCTCTCCAATCGATACCGACAGGTCTCCGGTGTCAGTTGTCGTGCCGAGATGGGTCACTGGAGCGACTCCCTCGAATCGGTTCCGAACTGTTTCGGGCTCAGTCGTCTCGACCAGCACACGCCCGGGCTGTTCTGAGAAGAGATATTCGTTCTGTCGGTCGCTCTCCACATCTGAGAGGTCGACGGTCAGGCCAGCGTTGTGCGTCACCATCTCTGCGAGCGAGACTGCGAGTCCGCCGTGGCTCACGTCGTGGGTCGCGAGCGTCGATTCGTCGTTGGCGACCGCGGCGATAGCCTCGACGAGCGCTCGGGGGTTGTCTGGAAGCGTGGGGAACTCGTCCGTGCCACCGAAGTGTGCGAGATACTCGGACCCACCGAGTCGCGGAGAACTCTCTCCGGCGAGTGCCAGATCACCAACCAGCAACAGCTCTCCCCCGCCAGAGACCGACAGCGGCGGTGCGTCGTACCCATCTTTTGTCCCCACGACTGCGAGCGTCGGCGTCGGGGGAATCGGCCCACTCGGGGAATCGTTGTACAGTGAGACGTTCCCGCCAACGACCGGTGTTTCGAGCGCGGAGCACATGTCCGCCAGGCCGTCGACGATACCGGTGAATCCGCCGTAGACGTCCGGTTTCTCGGGATTCCCACCGTTGAGACAGTCGACCGCTGCCAGCGGTGTTGCGCCTTTTGCTGCGACGTTGGTTGCGTTCTCGAGTGCGACCGCACGGGCACCCTCGTACGGTGCGGCGTCGGTCCAGTTGGGATCTGCGCCAGCGGCAAACGCGAGACCAAGCTCCGCGCTTCGGACAGCGAGTATTGCGGCGTCGTCACCCGGTCTCACCGCGGTTCGTACCTGGACCTCGTGGTCGTACTGGCGGTAGACCCACTGTTTCGAGGCGGTGTTCGGGCTGGTGAGGACCGCCCTGAACGCCTCTTCGACCCCGACGTCGGGGAGGTTCCGTGTTTGCTGTGGCGGCGTATCCGCATCGAGGTCGTTCATCGGCGCACCCTCGCCGAGGAACTCGGCGTCTACGTCGACGATTACCTCTCCACCGAACGTGCAGACGTAGTTCCCTTCCGTGATCTCTCCGATGACCGAGCACCCGAGGTCGTAGCGGTCGGCGATCTCTTCGACACGCTCGACGTCTTCCGGACTGACCTCGTAACACATCCGTTCCTGGGATTCAGAGAGCAGAATCTCCAGTCCTGACATGTTCGGTTCGCGCTGGTGAACGCGCTCCAGTTCGATGTCGGCACCGAGACCACCCTTGGCGACCATCTCGCTGCTCGCGCCACCGAGTCCGGCCGCCCCGAGGTCTCGCGCAGAGACGATGAGGTCTTCGTCGAGGAGCTGTTCGTTCGCCTCGATGAGCAACTTCTCCGTGTACGGGTCGCCGACTTGCACCGCTGGCCTGTCTTCGGTTTCTGCATCCTCCGAGAGGTCCTCGCTGGCGAACGACGCCCCTCCGAGCCCGTCACGACCGGTTGCGTTGCCAACCAGTACCAGCGCGTTGCCGGGTTTCTGTGCAACCGCGGTCACCATGCGGTCAGGTTCCTCGATGAGACCGATGCAGGCGACGTTCACGAGCGGATTACCCTCGTAGTCGTCGTGGAAACAGACGCTGCCGGTCACCGTTGGGACGCCGATACAGTTCCCGTAATGACTGATACCCTCGACGACTCCCTCGAAGAGATAGCGCGAGTGTTCGCGCTCGAACGCGCCGAAATACAGCGAGTCCGCAAGTGCAATCGGATACGCGCCCATCGAGAGCGTGTCTCGGACGATTCCGCCGACGCCGGTTGCCGCGCCGTCGAACGGATCGACGTAGGACGGATGGTTGTGGCTCTCGATACCCATCGTGATGTACGTCTCGCCGTCCGGGAGCGCCACGACTGCGGCGTCGTCACCCGGTCCGACGATAACCTGCTCGCCCTCCGAGTCGAACGCTCGAAGCAGCGGGCGAGACGAGCGATAGGCGCAGTGTTCACTCCAGAGGTTCTCGAAGAGTGCACCCTCGGCAGCCGTCGGTTCGCGGCCGAGTTCCGCGAC
>PUMG01000211.1 GCA_003551265.1 Halovenus sp. | reverse complement strand
TTCGGGGTCGTAGTTGGTGAATTCTTGGCGTTCGTCGATTCGCGTGACGAGTGCGCGCAGACTGCCGGCGTCGCTGACGGCTTCACGCAGGTACTCTTCGAACTGTTCGACGTTGGCGAGCGCTTGTTGCGGGCGTTCGTCAGCGCTGAGACTCACGAGGTAGCCGGTCGCGTCCAGCGCAATGTCGAGGAGTTCTGCCCACGAGTCAACTTGGGGCCCGGCGGCATCTCCGGAGGCACCGGCGAGCGTTCGCAACTCAGCGAGCAAGGAATGACTGCGGGCAAGCGCGGCCTCGTCCGTCTCTCCGAGCGTCTCCCAGACGTCACCACCCTCTACGACTGGGGCGAGTTCGTCGTCGGTGAAGCCGAACAGCGGGGAGCGAAGCAATCCGAACAGGCAGATGTCGTCCTCTGGGTCGGCTAGGATGCGGAACAGGTTCGTGAGCGTCTGAACCTCTGGCGTGTCGAAGTAGCCCTCTCCCTGAACGACTGTGTACGGGACCTCGTGGTCGTCGAACGCGCGCTTGAACTCGCCGAGGTGGGTCCGTTTCCGGATGATGACCGCGATATCGTCGTACGTCACCGACCGACTTTCGGGGCCGTCGTCCGGGTCTGGTTCGTAGATCTGTGTCTCGTCGTCGACGAGGCGCGTAGCGCGCGCTGCCACGGATTGGGCTTCCGACCACCGTCGTGCCGACGGGGGTGCGTCGTTCAGCGGGTGATCGGGAGCAAGGACGTTCGGCCGGAGATCGTCGTCCGGGACGAACAGGTACTCCATCGTCGGCGTTACGTCGTGAGGGTTGTCTCGCCGGGGGCGCAGGGGCTGTGGTGCTGCCTCGAAGGCATCGTCTGCGTCGTCGTCGAAGACATCCTCGAAGAGACTGTTGAGGAATCGAAGCAGTGGCGGGAGCGTTCGGAAGTTGTCCTGGAGCTGGTACCCAACAACGTCGTCTCCTCCGCCTGTTGTCGAGGTGTTCTCACTCCCGTTTGCGCCGACGAGTGCGCTCCGCGCTTCTTGGAAGACGGCGACGTCGGCGTTCCGGAAGCGGTAGATCGACTGTTTCTCGTCACCGACCGCGAAAACGTTCTGCTCGCTGTACGGCGTACCGTCGGCTGCGAGGCTGGTGAGTGACTGAACGATGTCCCACTGGTTCGGGTCAGTGTCCTGAACCTCATCGATCATGACGAAGTCGAACTGGTCGGCGAGTGACTCACGAACGGCGTCGTTTCCACGCTCCGGGTGGAGGAGGTTCCGTGTCTGTTGAACCAGATCGGTGTAATCCAAGACGTTCCGATCGTGCTTCCGCGCGTCGTACCTGCGGGCGGCCTCGTCGAACAAACGAGCTAACGCGAAGTAGTACGGCGCACCCTCGCGGTCAACGGAGATGTCGAGACCATCGCCCTCCGAAGATCGGTTTGTAGCGTCCAACCGTTCGACGACTTCAGCGACGATCTCACCGATACGGTCGGCTTCTTCGTCGGTACCGTTCCAGTCGCCTTTGACCGGCGTGTAGTTCGCGTACTCGTCGTGCCCGGATTTGGTGAGTTCGTCACATACATCGTAGAGTCGTGCGCGGCGGTCGCGAACCGAGTCCAGACTGTCCAGCCCGTCTGAGCCGTCGAAGAGCTGTACCACTGTCCAGATACGCTCAGTCCGCTTTCCAAGGTCAGTGTCGTCGAGATCGGCGACAAGTTCTCGAAGTTCTTCTACGAGGAAGCGAAGTTCTTCGTCGGAGCAGAGTGCATCCACCTCGTCGGCCGGGAAGGGGTGCAGTTCTTCTTCGACGTAGGCGACGTAGTCGTCGACGGTACGAGCGGGTGCGCTCCAGATGCCGGCCCAGGATTCGCTGTCAGGACGCTCACCGAACAGGTCCTCGAGAACCTCGTGGAGAGAGTATTCCGAGAACGCGTCCAACAGGAGTTCGACCTCTCGTGATTCTTCTTCGATGAGTTCGTCGACGATGTCCCGCTGAAGTCGACTCGATTCGACATCGTCGAGGGTGTCGAATCCGGGGTCGAGTCCGGAGACCGCAGTCGCATGTTCAGACAGGATGCGCTGGCAGAATGCATGCAGCGTGTGGATGTACGCGTCGTCCAGCCCGTTGAGAACGTCGCGCCAGCGTTCGTGGTCAGCGTCTGCGGTGGCGAGTCGGTCCAAGACGCGTTCGCGGACGGTTTCTGTGAGGTCACGCGCAGCCCGTCGCGTGAACGTCGTCACGAGGACGTTCTCGGGGAGCGCGTCGGGATGATCCTCCAGAAGCGCTAGATACCGGAACGAGAGCGTCGTCGTCTTTCCGGTCCCAGCGCCGGCCGTGAGTGGATAGTTCTGTGAGAGCGCTGTGATGGCGTCGTCCTGCTGGTCGGTGAGGTCGTCTCGACGCATCAGTTCTCTCCCTCCTCGACCGTCGGAGTCCATTCTACGCCGCGAGCAATCGGTGGGACGTACGCATCCCGTCCCTTGGATTCAATATTTTCTATGAATAGTTGGCGTCGGTAGGACCGGACGTCGCAGGCATCGCGGAAGGGACAGCTCGAACACCCGGCGTCGTCGGGGTCGTTGATTGTCGGATGGAACGTTCCGGCTTCGATGCCGGAGACGATATCGCTGAGGCGTTGTGGAACGACATCGTCGAGGAATTCGCGGAAGCCTGCTCGGGTCTCGATGCTTGGCTTGTCCGAACTCTGGTAAATCATAGGCGTCCCGCCGTATCCGTCGCGGTACGAGTTACCTCGCCAGCTTGCGTTCGGTGGGTCATCGCCGACGAATCCGATCTGGCCAGCGGTGCTGCTCACTTTTCCGGGTTCCTTGAGCCGGTAGTACCCGCCCCCGACAGCTTCGGTGACCTCGTCGGCGTTCTCTTCCAGCATCTTCGCGTAAATCGGGAGCTGGAAGCTGAGTCCGTCCAGTGTGTCGCGTGCGGAGGAGGTGTATCCTGTCTTGTAGTCGCGGACGATGGCTCTCCCATCGGGCGTTGTTTCGCCGCGGTCGACGGTCGACCTGCGGGTATCCTCGTGCGATTTCTCGAAGAAGAGCTCGCACTGTACGTCGACCCGGACAATCGGCTCCAAGACGGCCCACTGACGGCAGCACCGGCCTGGTT
>PUMG01000019.1 GCA_003551265.1 Halovenus sp. | reverse complement strand
GGATAGTCAGTGCCGGTACGGAAACGGTCGTAGGGGACAGAGCTGTTCTCGCGGGACTCGTAGGCAACTGCGGCCTCCCTGATAGCAGGTCGGACCATCTCGGTCGCATCGAACGAGTTGGTCACCTCGATCTGGATTGCCTCACCGTGTTTCTCCTGCAAACGGAGCGCCTGAAACGCGCCAAACTCTGTCTCCTCCAGCAGTGCAACGCGTCCGAACTGCCGGACGACAATCTCTTCGTGTGCACGACAGACGTTTCGAAGCGTCTGCCGTGCGCGTCTGGAGTACGCGATGACGAGGAGCACACAAGATGTTGGTGAGGGTGAATGAATTAAATGTTTCTGTTCCAGTAGATTGTTACTACTGTGCGAGAACGTAGTATCTAAACAGACGGTTGTGTATCACTTACTCCGGAGCGAGCAAGTGCAAGAATCGCCACCGAGAACGGCGTTTCAGACGAGCTTTCTTTTGGGAGCGGTTCTCTCCGAAGGTATTTCTCACACTGGAAAGAGACGTTCTCTCTCAGTTTGGACAGGGGGAGAGACATCTGGTGTGTGGACGAACCGGTGTGGAGGTGTCGAGGCGAGTAGTGGCCAATGTACAAAGTATCCCAGTTCGGTATTTGGGAGGTGTTATCCCATGAAACTAGCTGTCATCGGCTTCGGGAATGCAGGCGGGAAAATAACGGACAAGCTGCTCGAGTTCGAGCGTGACACCGACCGCGACCTGATTCGGTCGGCGATTGCTGTCAACTCTGCGCGGGTGGACCTCGCACGCCTCGAGAACCTGCCGGAGCAACACCAGTTTCTCATCGGCCAGACCGACGAACGGGTGAAAGGCCACGGCGTCGGCAGTGACCCAGACCTCGGGGCGGAGATAACCCGACAGGACAGATACGAGATAGACCGCGCTCTCGACGTCGTTCCGGTGTACGAGATAGACGCGTTTTTGATCGTCGCTGGACTGGGCGGTGGGACCGGCAGTGGCGGAGCACCCGCGCTGGCTCAGGAACTGCACGACCGGTTCGACGAACCGGTGTACGGACTGGGTGTGTTCCCGAGCACAGACGAAGGTGGTCGGGCAGCGCTAAACGCAGCCCGCTCGTTCAAGTCCTTTGGTGCGGCGACCTCGAACCTCATCGCGTTCGACAACGACGCCTGGCGGGGGAGCGGCGACTCCGTGGAAGGAAGCTACGACCGCACCAACAGAGAAATCGCAAAGCGGGTCGTAACGCTCCTCGCTGCGGGAGAGGTCGATGGCTCTACAATTTCTGAGAACGCCATGGATTCGAGCGACGTCCGTCGAACAATGGAAACGGGTGGTGTGAGTACAATTGCCTACGCCGAGACAGAGGATATACCGAGTGCAAACAAAGGACTGCTTGGGCGCTTCCGACAGAACGGCTCACCAGACCTCGCAGAGACGGACCCGGCGACGAAAGTCAACGGTCTGATTCGACAGGCGGTTCAGTCGCGGTTGACCTGTCCAGCAGATGTGCGCTCGGCCGAGCGCTCGCTCATCGTACTTTCTGGACCGCCAGAAGCACTCTCTCGTAAGGGTATTGAAAGCGGACGGCGCTGGCTCGAGCAGCAGACTGGAAGTGTCGAAGTGCTCTCGGGGGACGACCCTCGGCCGAACGCAAACTCGCTCTCTGCGGTCGTGTTGCTGTCGAACGTGACCGACGTGGGACCGATAGAGACGTTACAGGAGCTCGGTGTGGCTGCAAAGGAGAACATCAAGAACCAGGAGTCGACGCGCGAAGAGGAGATTCAGGACCTGCTTACGGACTCGCAGGATTCGCTTGACCCGGTGTAGGAGAACGCAGGATTTTAGCGTGGTGGAATCGTAGAACGACTGTGACTGATGAAACAGGGCGTCGAAATCTACGGATGCCCAACGACAATGAGCTGTTCGGTATCGTCACCCGCCACGACGGGGGGAACCACGTTCGCGTGCAGTGTGAAGACGGCAAGACACGCATGGGTCGAATCCCAGGGCGCATGAAGTACCGCACGTGGATAGAAGAGGGCGATGTCGTCCTCGTCGAGCCGTGGGACTGGCAGGACGAGAAGGCGAACATCGAGTGGCGCTACACCAGCCAGGACGCCGAACAACTCCGTGAAGAAGGCCACATCGAGTGACCGACACACCCTGATTGCGGCGACGCGATAGGGATTACCGAACCGGTATGAGCTTTTCTGCACACAGCATGGATAGGTGAGAATCTCTCACAACCGGTATAGCAGTCGCTGGACTCGTTCAATAAACGACCGCAGAAACCGTCGAAGTCTCTCTAGAGACGGACGACGTTTTTCGCGCGCGGGCCTTTGGGGGCCTGCTCGATGTCGAATTCGATCTCTGTACCTTCTGTCAGGTCTTCACCGCCGACGTCTTCCATGTGGAAGAACACGTCTTCGTCCGCGTCGTCCGTCTCGATGAAACCGTAACCGCCAGTGTCGTTGAAGAAATCAACCTTACCGTTTGCCATTGCGAGTAGGACGAGAGGTGGACCACGCTTAAGGCTTGCGAAGCATCTGTCATCGAGTGGTATTGACTGGCACGAAATCCCATATAAACTGATTTTACCTGTGCCCTCATTGTCGACGACAGCAATGTGTGCGAACCAGGCCGAGCACAGTCCGGACTCGGCATCTTTGACCGGGCAACCACCCGCAATCGCCGCAGCGGGACTGACGAAACGGTTCGGACAGAAAGTCGCCGTCGCCGACCTCGACCTCGACATCCCACAGGGAACAGTCTACGGCTTTCTGGGTCCGAACGGCGCTGGCAAAACGACGACCATCGAGATGCTGGCAACCCTGCTCCCGCCGTCAGCGGGGACAGCGCACGTGATGGGTGTCCCGGTACACGACCGCGACAGGGTGAAACGACACATCGGCTACCTCCCACACGAACCACCGGTGTACGAGTCGTTTACCGCGCGGGAGCAACTCGCGTATGCGGCTGATCTCCGGAGACTCGATCCGGCCACGAGTGACGAGCGAATCGACGCGTTGCTCGAACGAGTCGACCTCCTTGAAGCCAGCGAGGACCAGATCGGAACCTACTCACAGGGGATGCGCCGAAAGGTCGGACTCGTGCAGGCGTTGCT
>PUMG01000089.1 GCA_003551265.1 Halovenus sp. | reverse complement strand
GTCGCCATCCTGCAGGCTTTGGCCGAGTTCCGCGATCGACTTGAAGGCGTCGCGCACATGTTCGAACAACTCGCCGCCGTCGCCGAACAGGCGGGCCAGGGAAGAGTCGCCCTCGCGAACCTGCCCGGTGAGTCGGCGCAGGTCGGCGGTGATCGCCCGAATGTTCTCGTGGACTTCGTCTTCGGAGAGCAGGCGGCCGCCGTAGGCCGGGAGTCCCAGTTCGTCGTGACCGTGGTAGACCGCCCGCGAGAGATGCATCACATCGTCCCAGTGATCGTAGAACGCGGCGTCGAACTCGCCATCATCCTCGATGAAGTCGTGGAGATCGTGGGCCTTCTGCTTTAGCGAATCCCGGTCGTACCGCTCGTTGCGCCGGCGAGGGAGGAACTCTTCGTCTTCGGCGTAGGCGATGAACAACAACCGGTAGAGCAACACGAGCGTCATCTCGTAGGTCTCGTCCAGCTGCTCTTTGGTCGGGTCATCGATGTCTCGGGCGCGGGCGATCGCCTCCGCGAGATCCGGGACGACGTCGTCGTAGATGCGCTCGCGGAGTCGCTCTCCCAGGGCGGCCGCGTAGTCTTTCGACCGCTCCATAATGTCGTGGAGGGTGCCGTCGTCTCGAAGTGCGTTCGCGGAGAACAGCAACCACAGATACGCCGCCTTCTCGTCTGCGAGGAGGCTCGTGTTCACCTCGACGTAGGTGTCCGTTCGACCGCGCGATCCGAATCCGGCGTCCGGGTTGGTCGTGTACAGCCGCAGCGTGTCGCCACTGCTTCCGATGACGTATTCGAGATTGCGCTTGTCAGCCTCATTGAGGGCATAGGCGACCGGAGACTGGCCCACGAAGCGTTCCTGAGCGTGGTCGAACGATTCATCCTCCTGAAGAAACATCGCTACAGCGCGCTCGTGGCCGTCGCTGGTGTCCTTCAGGACGTAGCTCTGGTCGGTGAGTTGGTCGATCTCGTAGTTGAGGCCCTTGATCAGTTCTCGTGGATCGTCGTCGAAGGCCTGCTGGGCACGTTCGGTTGCATTCTCCCAGTCGTCGCGCTCTGGGACACCGACTTTGAGCTCGTGCGTCGAGAGGAGGCCCTGATTACGAAGCCCGGTTAGCTCGTCCTCGAGCTGCGGGAGCATCTCGGTGAGGAACCGCTGGGCCGCGTGTCGATCAGGCTCGTCGAGTGCGGTGTCACAGACGCGATCTGCTTGCCCTTGATCGACATCCCGGTACACGGGAGGCTCTTCACCACTCGGGCCACAAAGTCCGGCGTAGTCGTCGTAGAGGGCGACAACGAGGATCGGATTAACCCGACCGCCACGCCGGTCTGAGTACGTCTTTTGGAGGTACTCTTTGGTCGGTCGTTCGCCGTGATCGACGACTACGACCTCCAGTGCGCTGGAACCGTTTCCTTGATAAAATTCGAAATTGTCGCCGTCCCGGTCGTAGTTCCACGGACGGCCGGATCGCGATTCGAGAAAATCCGAGGGCATGATCCGTGCCACGGCGACCGGCCACATATATTGTTGGGTAAGGATCAGGAGCAGTGATGGACCGATCTACGCGCCGCCACATTACTCAGATTGACGCGCGGAGTCGACTATGTAGGGAAACGATTAACAAACGTGTCGACACATAAGCAGATATGTCGGCCGATACCCTCCCATCACGGGCGAAGCCTGAGGCACTCTACGAGACGTGTCGCTTGCTTGGAGACGAGCCTGTGGAACGCAGCGAGTTGTATGATCGAACGGAGCTCGATAGGCGACAGATAGCAGCAGCCTGTGATTACGGAGAGCTTCTGGGGTTTCTCGAGTACGTCGACGAGAGTCAGCAATCGCCGCAGGTTAAGCTGGGTAATCTCGGCCACGCGCTACGTTATGCGGATTCGATAGAGGAGTCGGGGGTTCAGAATGCATTCAAACGCGCAATTGAGATGTATGCTCCGTATCGCAACGGTTTCCTGTCGATTGTGAAAGAAGAAAAATTTGAGGAATCGGACGGAGAGCGATGGATCACCATCGACGATCTTTCCAATGCAGTGAGTACGTATTTTGGCCTCCCCGTTCAGAATCGTGAAATCAACCTTCTATTGAAAACGGCCGAGGCCGCTGGGTTAGGCACACGGACGGTGGGCCGTCGCGGATATCCAACCCGCCTCGTGATAAATTCCGAGTTCGATACCTTCGCCTCTTCGTTAGTAGATACATACGAGCTCCCGGAGCCTACAGAAGTAATTGAGGAACCGTCCGAACACAATTCTGACTCAGAGGAACCAACTACGGGATCTCCTGAAGAGCCCGAGCAGGACGGAGATAGCGAGTCCGATGACGAACTGGTAACGGAATCTCCCGGGAACGAAACGGCATCTCTCCTCGCGAAACTACGCTCAGAGAATGTCACTCTCGAGGTCGCGGTTGATATCAGTAATAAAACCGATCAAGAAATACTTTCAATTATCGACGAGATCGAGCACATCGCGGATTGATATCCCTCTAAACGAGGCGATCTTGAATCTGCGGCATTCCTGTTCCTGCGGAAGACACCCCGCTCAGCATCGAATATAAATGATTAGAATAGTTACTATTACTCATGGAACAGATCCGATATTTGCTCCTCCCGACCGGTCTTGGTGTGCTCATCGTTCTGCTTGGCTCAATAACGGGAATAATGGACGCTGGATTCGAGGCGGCACGAGAAGGCCCAGTTGCTCTCGTAGGATTTCTGGAGGGGTTCGTCGCCCTGTTCGTTCTGGTGATGCTAATGTTAGGCGTCTTCGCAAGCATTCGTGCCGCAGCTCCGTAGCCAATCATCTCGCGCAAACAAACGCTGCTGGTGGCACGGATTCGACATCTGGAGCAATGGTTTCGGGTCGAAAGGGTGGGGTTTGGGCCCCCTATATCGCCTCGGACGAGGTCGATAGGGTAGCACCGATGGATGCCAGTTCAAACGGGGGACTCTCTACCCAAATAATGCCCCTAAGTAATATCCCGGTAGTATTCCGCTCAAAAAATCTGCTAAAGTAGATACATGTAGCCGACCGGGTCGGTTACAGATAGAGCCAACATCTTGGAGTCGACTGATCGTTGCCAGGGGAGCCGTGTTTAGACGCTCTTGATTGGACAAGTGTAGTCACATCCGC
>PUMG01000365.1 GCA_003551265.1 Halovenus sp. | reverse complement strand
TGAAATGGAAGTTTATGATTTCGCATGACCTGGACCTAGCCGAACTCCCCGAGATGTTCCGCCGGTTCGACGCACGCGACATCGACTTCTGCAAGGTTCTCTTCCGACCGTGACCTACCCAAGGCAGCCGGGCGAGGAGGCACCTGACGGATGACATATGTATTAAGCCTTGACTTCGGCACGGGTGGCGCACGGGCAGGAATTTTTGACCTTGACCGTGCGGAGCTCATCGCTGCCGGCGAAGCGACTTACTCAACTCATCACCGCCCGCCCGATCGAGCCGAGCAGGATCCGGAAGATTGGTGGGCTGCTGCTTGCCGGATCGTGCCAAACGTGTTGTCGCAAGTGGGACATCCGAAGATTGCGGCGGTCTGCGTGGCGACCTTCTCCTCCACCGTTGTGATCGGCAACGCCGACGGGCAGCCGATTTATCCGGCAATTCTGTGGATGGATGCCCGGGCAGCCGACGAGGCACGCGAAACCGAAACCTGCAATCATCCGGTAATGCAGTATTGCGGCGGTGGAGATGCCGCCGAATGGCTGGTACCGAAAGCGATGTGGCTCAAGCGTAATGCACCGGGCGTCTACCACCGTGCTGAAGTCATCTGCGAAGCGCTCGACTTCATCAACTACCGATTGTCTGGTGAGTGGGTCGGGTCAGTCATGAACGCCACCTGCAAGTGGAATTGGGACAGCCGCAGCCGCGATTTTGTCCCAGATGTTTTCTCACACTTTGATGTGGCTGATCTCGGTAAGAAACTGCCGAACCAAATAGTCGATATCGGCGATGTCATCGGCGAGATGACCGCAAGCGCCTGTCAGGCACTGGGTATCAGCGGCCGGCCGCTAGTGGTGCAAGGCGGGATTGACGCCCACATGGGAGCGTTTGGTGCCGATACCATCACGCCAGGCAGCATGCTTCTGATTGGCGGCACTTCAAATGTGCACCTCACACAAGTCCCCGATGATGGCAGCACAATATCCGGCGTCTGGGGGCCTTATCCCAACGCGCTGACTCCCGGACTCCGGATGATAGAGGGAGGCCAGGTCTCCGCAGGATCAATCCTCAACTGGCTGGCACGTGAGATCTACGGTCTGGACGATCTGGGGTTTTCAGCGCTCTGCGAAGAAGCCGAAGCGATTGACTTCCGATCGACCGGCCTTTTAGCACTCGATTTCTGGATGGGCAACCGCACCCCGTATCGCGACGCGAAGTTGCGGGGCGCGATGCTCGGTCTGTCGTTGTCGCATGACCGAGCATCCATCTTCAGAGCTTGCGTCACTTCCGTGGCCTTGGGGTCGGCGAATGTCGTGACGGCTCTTGAACAGCAAGGGGTGTCTATCAATCAGATGGTGGTCGCCGGCGGCATACTGCGAAACAGAATGTGGCTGGAAGCTACTATCGATGCCATCGGCAAGCCAGCACGCGTCGTCAAAGGCGACAACCTGTCGCTCTACGGCACTGCAATCGCATGCTCGGTTGGTCTCGGTCGGTTCCCGTCGATGCAGGCAGCGGCAGGAAGCATTTCACCGCCCTGCGAGCAGCACGAACCCGACCCCCACCGGTACGCCGCCTATCAAAGCTTTTTGACCGACTACCGCCAGGCGGTGGACCTTCTCACGCCGATTCTCCACCGGCTGGCGCAACATAAGGGGACAGCATGAGCTCCTCTGACAAGGAGACGCGGGCGGCACGCCTGCCCGTCGATGTAGAACGTCAATTCCTCATTGAGCACTCCGCGCGAATGTTTTACAACGAACACCGCACACAAAGCGCGATCGGTGCAGAGCTGGGTCTCAACCGCTGGCAGGTCAGCCGCCTGCTGCAGGAAGCTCGAGATCTGGGGATTGTTCGCATCGAAATCGTGCCGCGCTCAGACCGGCTCCCGGAACTGGAGTCGAAGCTGGTAGAGGCTTATGGCCTGCGCGATGCAGTGGTCGTTCGCCAGAGCGACAGCGGCAGCCCTAAAGGCGTCGCGCATGCGGCGGGACAGTACATCGCCGCGCTGAAACCGCCAGCGGACCTGATCGGCGTGTCCTGGGGCCGCACGATGGCCGCCGTTGCCCACTGGCTGCCGGATGGCTGGAGCGATGACGTGGACGTAGTCCAGATCAACGGGACGGTGTCTCCTGTTCCACAGGCCGGGCACCACAATGACGTCGCCGAAACCTTCGCTCGCAAAGGCTCCGGGCACTTCGTACCACTACCGGTGCCAGCGCTGGTCGGCGAAGCAAAGACGCGCGAGGTGCTCGAGCACGACAGAATCGTCGGCGATGTCTTACGGCTTGCCCGCTCCGCGCAGCTGCTGTGCTTTTCCTTGGGGGCAATCGACGATTCTGCCCTGCTCGCATCGGGCAACATCACTGCCGCCGAACAGTCACGACTGCGGCAGGCCGGCGCGGTTGGCGACATTCTGGGACGGTTTATTGACGTGAAAGGACAGATCGTCGAACCCGAGCTCGACGCGAGAACGATCGGCCTTGCAATCCCGGATCTGCGCAGTCGTGAGCGCGCCATCTGCGTCGTCACCGGCGAGGACAAGCACAACGTTGCCTGTGGGGCACTGCACGTCGGCCTATGCAACATCATGATTACCGACCGGGAAACGGCTATCTACGCATTGGAACACGCCCATGACTGACTTGCAGAAAACAGGTGGGGAGCGTTTCGACCGCAACCCCGGCATCGGCCTAAACAGAACACTGTTTCAGGATAAGGCGGTCAACCGCCAGGCCGCCGAGCGTCGAACCAAAACGCTGCGCGTACGCCGCTCACTGAAAAAAGAGCATCAGGCGGCATGGCTCGTGAATGCGATTCGGTTGATGGATTTGACGACACTGGCGGGCGACGACACGGCAGACAAGGTCAGAAGGCTCTGTGCCAAAGCGCGCCGCCCGCTGGCCGATTCGATCATCAAGGGCCTCGGGATTGATGGCCTGCACCTCACAGTCGGCGCGGTCTGCGTTTATCCGACAATGGTCCCGCATGCAGCCGAGGTGCTGGAGGGCTCCGGCATTCGTGTTGCCAGCGTTGCTACTGGATTTCCTGCGGGCTTGATCCCGCTTGAGCTGCGCCTGAAAGAGATTGAATGGGCCGTGGCACAAGGTGCTGACGAGATCGACGTCGTTATTACTCGTGAACACGTCCTCG
>PUMG01000001.1 GCA_003551265.1 Halovenus sp. | reverse complement strand
TGTCTGTCTGTTTCGACGCCGACCAACAGCCATTCATCGTCTTCAAACGTGACGTCCAGTTGCTCTCCCGGTAACTGATCGAGCGTTGCCGGTTCACAGTTGGTCTGATCGAGTAGCGAAACGAACTCGCTGTCCTGTTCCCACATGTGCGGGGAGAGAGTGTAGTTACGCCAGAACGTATCACCGCTCGGGAGGAGAAACTCGACAGCCAGTTCTGACTCACCTGCTGTTCCCTGTTCATCACTTTCTTGCCCTGTACTATCGGGTAGCACTATCTGTCGAACCCAGGCGATTTTAAGTTCGCTGTTTAATTGATATCCGATCAGCGTATGCTGTAGCTCGTCGAGCGCCTCGGTATCTCCCTCGATTCCGTCTGCGTGTCGTATCACTCCAGCGAGGACATCTTTCTCGTTTTCTTTGCTTAGCCGAATATTGTTTTGCTCAAGTTGTTCTTTTTCTTTCGTGACCTCTTGATCAACGCTCACAATCCAAACTATGTCTTGCGGAAATAAAACACCGAGGAAAGTTGTAGTACTGGTGACTTCTTCGATCTCGGGTAGTCTTTCGGTGAACGCTGCCGCCAGTGTCCTCGCTTTGCCGTCTCCCAGCGTTCAGGCACGTCGTCTCGCCACGACGTTCCGCCACCGTGTTCAGGGATCGAATCTGCGATATTTTACAATCTGACAACATTTTCTCGACGAGGCTGCGAGCGAGAGAGAGTGCCATGTCCGTATCGTCAGTAACTGTCGTAGCGCAGGCGACCGCTCAGACCCGAGAGCGTCGGTGTCGGTTCCACTCTTCGCTCGCGTACTTTGCCTCGGCAATCTCTGCAGCGCGGTCGAGTTCCTCGTCAGTCCATCCTCCGACATCAGCGTCAGCCCACCCCTCCAGAGCAGTTTCGAGTCCGTCGACAGCCTCCTCCCGAGCAATGTCTGCTTGTTGTCGGATGGACGTCCCCCGCTGTTCGAACGTCTCCCTCGACACCTCGTCGGTCTCGAAGACGCCCAGATGAGCGTCCGGCACGAGTGCGTACGACAGCGACCCGTGCTGAATGACGGACTCGCGCTGACGGTACTGGGCGTTCCCGCTGATCTTCTGTCCGTCAGCGACGATGTCGTGTGCAGGGTGAACTTCCCTGAGGTAACACGTCGGCTGGTGGATCTCCGGGAGTGTCTCCTCGGCGAACGCGGCATCGACACCCATGCGCTCGAACGCCGTGAGGACGGGCGTACACAGCAGTTCGTAACACTCCATCAGGTTGCCGGGGAGTTCGTCCTGTGGGGCCACAATCGAGTACGAGATGTCACCCGAGGCGTCGTGATAGATGCCACCACCTCCGGTCGGGCGGCGTGTGATTGTGATGTCGCGGGAGTCACAGTACTCCCAGTCGACCGTCTCCGGGTCCTGGTGGTACCCGAGCGAGAGCGTGCTGGGTCGCCACGTGTAGACGCGGACCGTCCGCGGACCACCAGCTGCGACAGTTTCGCCCGCGCCCTCTTCGAGCGCCATCTGCATCGGACCGGGTCGGGACTCCTCGGGAATCAGTCGCCAGTCCCGGTCTGCAAGCGCAGTCATACCCCTACCTACAGAGTCATTCAACAAAAGCACACGCAAACACCTCGCGGGAGCAGGTGCAAGAAACACGGAAACCGACAGGTGAAACTACCACCCGCACAGAGAGGAGGTATGGACGAGTTTCGCTACGAAATCGCGGTTCCGGTCCGGTTTCAGGACCTCGACGCAGTGGGGCACGTGAACAACGCGGTCTATGCGACCTACCTCGAAGAGGCGCGCATCTCCTATACGAAAGACGTACTCGACCTCGACGCCGAAGATTCTGGTGCCGTCATCGCACACCTGGAAATCGACTACCACCGACCAGTCCGGGAGGACACACAGGTGACAGTCGCCGTCCGAACAGGCGAACTTGGAACGTCGAGCGTTCCGATGGAGTACGAGATTCGTGACGACGACGGCGTTGTCGCGACGGCCGAGACGGTGATGGTGACCGTCGATTACGAAACCGGAGAGACACGACCGATACCGGAACGCTGGCGCGAACAGATAGAGACGTACGAACAGAGACATAGAACCCGTCTTGACTGAGACCGCATCCGTCAAGGTGCTCGAAACCGACCTCTACTCAATGACCAATTCCGGGCCACTCACACCGGACCGTCCCGACGCAGAGAGCGCGTTCCGCGTCGACGCACCGTTCGAGCCAGCGGGCGACCAGCCCGAAGCAATCGAGGCGCTCGTCGACGGTTTCCAGTCGGGAATGGAGAGACAGACCCTGCTTGGTGTCACCGGCAGCGGCAAGACGAACACCGTCTCGTGGGTACTCGAAGAGATCCAGAAACCGACGCTCGTCATCGCCCACAACAAGACGCTCGCGGCACAACTGTACGAGGAGTTCCGGGAGCTGTTTCCGGATAACGCAGTCGAGTACTTCGTCTCGTATTACGACTACTACCAGCCGGAAGCCTACGTCGAGCAGACGGACACCTACATCGACAAGGATGCCTCGATAAACGACGAAATCGACCGGCTGCGGCACTCTGCGACCCGCTCGCTGTTGACGCGCGAGGACGTCATCGTGGTGGCGAGCGTCTCCGCAATCTACGGGCTCGGTGACCCTCGTAACTACGTCGAGATGTCGCTCCAGCTAGAGCGCGGCCAGCAAATCGCACGCGACGAGCTTCTCGCACGGCTGGTCGACCTCAACTACGAACGAAACGACGTCGACTTCACGCAGGGGACGTTCCGGGTTCGCGGCGACACGCTCGAAATCTATCCGATGTACGGGCGTTACGCGGTCCGCGTCGAACTCTGGGGCGACGAAATCGACCGCCTCCGGAAAGTCGACGTGCTCGAAGGAGAGATCGTCAGCGAGGAGCCAGCAGTCTTGCTTCACCCGGCCGAGCACTACTCGATTCCGGAGCAGCGTCTGGAGCGAGCAATCGACGAAATCGAGGAGTTGCTCGCACGACGAATCAGCTACTTCGAGCGCCACGGCGACCTCGTTGCGGCACAGCGAATCGAGGAGCGAACGACGTTCGACATCGAGATGATGCGCGAGACGGGCTACTGCTCGGGTATCGAGAACTACTCGGTTCACCTCTCCGACCGGGACTCCGGCGAGGCACCCTACACGC
>PUMG01000141.1 GCA_003551265.1 Halovenus sp. | reverse complement strand
TCCTTTCAGGGAGCGTACGCCGAGTACGCTGCGGTGCCCGAAGACCGGGTCGTACACCTGCCAGACGGTGTCGACCTGACGGAGGCGGGCGGTGCGGGCGTCGTCGCCGGGACCGCGTGGCGGGCACTCATCGAGCACGCCTCGCTCGGCCCGGCGGAGTACTGTCTCGTCCACGGCGGGTCGGGTGGCGTCGGTCACGCCGCTGTCCAGCTCGCCGCCGCCGTGCACGCCCGGGTCATTGCGACTGCAAGCCCAGCCTACCACGACACCGTCCGCGAACTCGGTGCGGATACGGTCCTCGATTACGCGCGCGAGGACCTCGCTGACGCAGTTGTGGAGGCAGCCGACGGTGGCGTCGACGTGATTCTCGACCACCGACTCGACGACTATCTCCAGTTCGACGCGGATGTCGCCGCCGAGGGCTGTCGCGTCGTCGGTATCGGCGAGAGTGACGCGACGCTCGGCTTCGAGAACGTCGGGGCTGCGCGGTCGAAAGACGTCTCCTACCAGTTCATGATTCTGTTCAACGCACCCGACCTCCGCGGACCGCTCTCGGGTATTGCACACCTCATGGAGAGCGGAGCGCTCTCTATCGAGGTTGCCGAAACGTACGACCTCGAAGAGGCACCCGAAGCCCAGCGGGCGGTGATGGAAGACTCCTTCGCGGGCAAACTCGTCATCACCCCCTGAAGCGATGCGGACAGTCGAGGTGTCGCGGGTCGTGGATGCGTCGCCATCAGCTGTCGCGGACGCGCTCGACCCGGTCAGCGTCGTCGAGTACGAGGGGAGTTTCAGCGTCTTCGACGTCGAAGAGCGCGAGAACGACTGGCTCGTCGTCGCTGGCGCAACCGGATTGCAGCTGGTGCTCCGTTTCGAGGAGTACGACAGCGGGATTCACTACGAGCAACAGGAAGGGGAGGGGCAGCCCCTCGACACGATGGAGACGACGATAACGTACCTCTCTTCGGGCGGTGGAACCGAGGTCACGGCCGTCTCGGTTGTCGAGATGGGTGTCCGGCCAACCGTCCTGACGGACCGTCTGGCGGCCTGGAAGCGCAAGGGAGAACTGAAGCGTGCGTTGCGGACGCTCGCCGCCGATGTCGAGTCGCGCTGAACCTTGACCCTCGTCGAGTGCTCTGCATGCTCTTTGTCGCCGTCGTTGAGGGTCACCTATAGGAATTATCGTACGTCATCATAGATTTCTCGCTGTACGTCGCAACGAGAATCTATGTACAGGTACAATAATCCCTATACGTTTTAAGTATCGTGGTGTCGATGACAGGATATGTTCGATTCGTTCGGTCCAGGAACCGGTATCATGGGTGGGTTCGCCGCGGGACACCTCATCCACGAACTCCTGCAGGGGGCAGGAAGCTACAGCGAGTGGTCGCGTGCTGCCATCGAGGTCACGACGAACGTGCAGGCGAGTTACCGCCATCACCTCGCCGACGCCGAGGAGCCGAAGACCCGGGCGCTCGCACAGGACCTTGATGCTCTCGGTCGGGAAGCACAGAAACTCGCCGTCATCGCCGAGAACCGGGGCTACGGCGATGAGGAAGTCGAGTTGATGCGCCGCCTCGACAGGCTCTGTCTGCGCTTTACCAACGGCGCACCGAACACCGACGCCAGCCCCGAAGAACTGCTGGAGGCAGAGCTTCCGGACCTCGTCACGGAGATATTCGAACACCTCGATACTGGAGAATGAATGTTCTGGCGGGCCTTGTTGAATCGCCGGACCTGAGCGGTTGAAATCGGCAAATCTGCGGTTTTTCGACGCCGTCTGGCGATATGAGGGACAAAGTAACCCTCACGAAGAAGTGTATCGCACCTGCCAACTACGCGACTGACGAGGAGGACGAACCCGCCACCTTCCAGGTCGGTGGGTTCTCCAAGGCATTCAGGCTCGCAGTGAATCTGCTGAGGGTTGAATCTGAAGAGACCTACCGCAGTCTGGAGGCTCTTCTCAAACATACGCCAACGACTCGAGATGAGTTAGGGATCAGCGAGAGCGGTGTCCGGATTATTCGGCAGTGTGCAAGTGGTACCAAGAGATTATGATGGAAGTATGGCGCCTGCTTCTCCGCCACTCGGCGGAGATAGCAGGCACCTCTGGCCGGGCTGCGATCGACAGCACGTTCTTCGAGCGCCTTCAGGCCAGTTCCAATTATATCTCGCGGACAGACTACACCTTTGACAAACTGAAGGTGACGCTGTTAGTCGATATTGAGTCACAATCAGTGCCACGCGCTTAGTGCGCTGTCTAGTTAGCAGCCTTTGCCATCCCACTCATACTCCATGCTGTGGGAACTTATGACAGATACTCATTCTATCAGTGTATATGAATATACTTACTCTTCCAACAGTAACTCAACTTGATCTGTGGACTCAAACTCATGAATTTGCGAGTTGATTCCTGGAGCGCTGAAACCAAGCACTTGAACAGTGAGTCCCACAATCTCTTTTTCACTCTCTGAAAACTGCTGGTACTCCCATTCTCTATCGGCAAGCCGGTATTCTACGTCGACCGACGTTGGATTGGTATTCCACTCGTCCTCAATAAGTATGATATGTGGCCTGTCGTGAAATTTTGCTTCATGCTCATCACCACTGTCAGCCCCTTCAAATGCTGGTATTTCGAATCTATCTTCGAAGGCTTTTTCGCCATCTTGAATGACACGGATATCAACGACTGACTCATCACTATCATTGTGTATTCGAATAAACATGAGTCGCTTGGGGTCATCGCCCAAATCAAGATTCAGACAACCAGCTAAGCTAGCTGTAATCGCACTACCAATCATCCCGATAGCTGATCGTCGCTTCATTATACGGGCCGTTTGATCGATTCTTTTTCTTCCTTAATAAGATTCGGTTCGACAGATATCAGGTACTTACCGACGTATGATGCTTTCTTTTGACTGCGTTCAAAACGACTGTTCCCTGCCATTTCAGTAGTTACGATATCTGGCTTGACACCATACGTTCTAGTTTAGTGGCGGTCAAAGGCAAACTCACCCCATTCAACCTCTCTGCGTAACCGTTCCCTGTGTGGATTTGGATCCTGCGACGCCCACAGCAACAACTCATCAAGATCCATCGGTTCATAGCCCAAATCCAGCATCAGGTAGAAGTGGCTCAGATGCGCATGCCGTTCAACCGCCAACGAACCGCGACGAGGAGGTA
>PUMG01000297.1 GCA_003551265.1 Halovenus sp. | reverse complement strand
GTCGTCACCGTTGCTCTTACGGCCTACACCGTCGTGAGCGGGCTGACACACGGGTTCACAGGAGCCAGTGCGGTGAACGGTGTCGGTGCCATCTCTTCGTGTGCAGGGTTCTGGTCGCTCTACCTCCGGGAACGGACGGTTCCGCTTTCGTCTCTCGAACGCATTTCCGTCGACGAGGCGAACCGGAAGCTAACGCTCGAACTCGAAGCACAGTCGTCGTACAGGCAAGCACTCGGGTGGATTGGCTCTTTGGGGTCCCGAACTGAGACGTTTCGGTTTCCGGACACGAGAACACTTCAGGAAGCCAGCGAGACGTTCCGATTGTACGGCATCGCAGTCGACGACACCGGTTGCGACGGTTGTTCGTAGTTATTCTGGTGGTTCACTGTCATCCACAAGCGACGACACGATGAGTCGTTTGGTCCCACGTCGAAGGAGACCGCTTGCTGCCGGTTGAGAGATGCCCAGTTCAGCAGCGACGTCGCTGAGGGTTGCGTTCCGTGGGTCCTCGAAATACCCGGTATCGAGGGCGACGAGAAGCGCTTCTCGTTGACTGTCGGTCAATCCTGCGTCCGTCTCCCCCAAACTTGCGTACTCGTTCACACGAAGTAACTCGATATCGACGTCGTTCTGTTCTGCGTACTCCCAGAGAGGGGCCAGATTCGTCCGGTCGGGCATCCAGACGGTGAGAAGCCAGCCGTTTCCGTCGTTTTTCATATCGAGTATAACGCCGTTCGCAGACGAGATGATCGGTGAGACGGTTTTCGCTTCGTCTGTGTATTCGAAGCTGTATATTGCCTTCTCGTCTCTGGTTTCGATAACTCGCTCGAACTCACCGATGGTGTGGTCGTTCCGCAGTCCGTCTTCGAACTGATGGAAATCAGACGAGTGTATGCGATAGAAGAACTTCCCCGATGTGGGGTCAGTACCCGCCTCCAGCACCGACGTGACTGTTGCACTCTGGTCGTGAGTAACAGTCTTCGTGAGCACGATGTCTGGGTGCTCGACGCGGACGACCGCTGTGATATCGCTCATGTTCTCTGTACGGATTATCGTCCGTCATCATAGAGTTCTCGCCGCACGACCTTTTTATCTCTCGTCTCTAGCGTGAAGCTTGGCCTGTTCACGGGCGCTGGGATTGACCGACTCTTTGAACGGCACCTTCGCCACCGTTGCGTACACCGGTTCGCCGGGCACCTCGGCGTACTCGTCGGGGAGGTGTACCTCGAACTCCACGTCGACATCCGCGTCGTATATCGAGTCGTCGAGCGGGACGTCAGTCGCGGCCTGGAGTGTCGCCGCTGGCACGAATCCGAGACCGATGTTGGTCTCGAGTTCCGGGTTCCACCCCGCCGACGTCAGGTAGCCACACTCGTCGCCCGTTTCCGGGTCCGAGATGAGCCAGAAGTCAGAGGCCCACTCCAGAATTGGGTCACCTGCCATCTTCAGCCCGACCAGTTTGTGAGTGAACGGATACTCGCCGTTTTGGATGGCTTCCTTCTGGCGTTCCAGTTCTGCTTTGCCGATGTAGTTTGCGTCCTTGTCGTCGGGGACCTGATAGCCGAGATTGACCTGGAACGGCGACGTCTCGTAGTCGATGTCCTGACCCAGCGACAGAATTCCGGCAGCGATCCGTCGACGACCGTTTACCGGTGTCGCGGCACCGCCGTGGTCTTTGACCGTGTCGAGCACTGGATTCCACACTGCTTCGGCGTTGCTGGTTGCCTCACGGACGTATATTTCGAACCCTGCCTCGCCGGAGAATCCCGTCTGACTCACCAGCACTGGAACCTCGTTGATGGTCGCTTCCAGCAGTCCGTAGTAGGGCACGTCTTCGACGGCGTCACCGATGAGCGACTCCATCACGTCGATCGACTTCGGGCCCTGTATCTGCATCGGTGAGACGTCGATTTCGTCGATGTCGACATCGAAGTCGTGTCCGACTGTGACTCCTCGCAACCACAGGAGCAGGTCGGAGTCCGCGATGGAGAACCAGAACTCGTCTTCTGCGGGTCGCAACAGGACGAAGTCGTTGAGGATGCCGCCGTCGTAATCGCAGCAGATGGCGTACTTGCCCCGCATCGGCTCGATGTCGGTCGCATCTCTCGTGATGACGTAGTTGACGAACGCCTCTGCGTCGGGGCCTTTGACACGAATCTGGCGCTCGACCGCGACGTCCCACAGGGCGACGTGGTTGACCAGCAGGTCGTACTCGGCTTTCGACCCACCGTCTTCGGGGTCGATGAACGCACGCGGGTGGTACATGTGGTTGTACACCGTCGCCTGATGGCATCCCTCCTCGACGGAGAGGTGCCAGAAGGGAGATTTGCGCACCCGGGTCGTGATCACAAGGTCGATGTCAGCATCGCCTGACTGACGAAGGTTTCTGGGAACCGCGCGATCCGACTGGTCGATACTGGGGTAATTTGGGTGGTCGCTGTTTCTGGTCATCAACAGGTTCTCTTTAGTTCCGGTCCTGCTTGAATAGTGATGTCCAGAGACGTCCGAAGCGACTGGTACGGGACGGGAGACTGAATGCCGGATGGTAGAACTTTACTTCGCTGTCGGTGCCTCGGTCACCGCTGTGGTTTTGCTGTGCCATATTTGTATGTACTCGCTGTGTCTGCATTGATTTCGCTGTTAATCGAATAACCCATTTATATACGGTCTCGAAAACTCCGTCCACTCTTTTCGAGTTCGTCAGTTCGTGTGCTCGTCTCTGCGACGAATTCCTCGTCGTCGATGGCTTCGAGATTCGCCCGAACTGTTGCGATTGCTCCACAGAGTCCAGCGTGTGCAAGATACGCGCCGACGACGCCATCGGCGACAGCTCGCTGGTTCCCTCTCTCTACTGCAACCAAAATACCTTCGAGAGTATCGAGACACTCCGCCGCTGTTTCCAGTGGAACCTCGGTTGCGCGTTTCATCGCTTCCTGCTGTTCGGCTTCGGACGCGTGTGACTCCCTGAACGACGACTGGACCCGCTCGACGGCAGCCACGTCCTCGTCTGCGAGCTCCAGCAGCCGATAACGACTGGTTTCCAGCGAATCTCCGATGGTGAGGAGTTCGTCCTCGACATCCTCGTATCGGTCTTTGCCGACAGTGTGGAGACAGACCATCTCACCGAGTGCTGCACCGAATGCGCCGGCGAGACCCGCGACTGCTCCCCCACTCGGTGTGACGGC